>QXYP01000132.1 GCA_009886815.1 Halieaceae bacterium | reverse complement strand
CACGAATCCATTGACCACTATTGCGAGACCTTCGGAACTGGGCGATGGGGTCCGAGAAACAAACGTTTATACTCTCCGCTCCAAACACCCCATGAGACCTAAATCCGTGCAAAGATCAAAACATCGCCCAAGCGTGCTGATTCTCGGTGGCGGCTTTGCAGGCGTCAGTTGTGCAGGCCGGCTGTCTAAGCATCGTTTTGACGTTTGTCTGGTTGATCAAAAACCGCACTTTGAGTTTCTGCCCAACATTCACGAAATTCTCTCGGGGGTAAAACGGCCACGAGATGTGCGCCTGAATCTGGCTGATCAGATGGCAGCATTAGGGCACCGTTTTACGCAGGCGTCAGTTCAATCCATTGCTCCAGAGGGCAATCGGGTAACCCTCGACGATGGCACGACCTTACATTATGACTTTCTTGTAGTGGCCCTTGGGGCAGTCGACGCCTATTACGGCGTTACGGGCATCGATGCCAACGCGCTGTCATTCAAATCTGCTGCGCAATGCGATGCCATCGGCCAACGACTAAAGGCACTAAAGGCTTCATCAAAAGCATCCCGAGTAACCATTATTGGTGCTGGCATAACCGGCGTGGAAGCACTGGGGGAAATATTGCGTCGAGGCGCACTGGGCAACCTCAAAATAACCATGCTGGAGGCCCAGGAGCAGCTACTGCCCAATAGCCCCAAGGGGCTTGATAGCTATATTCGAGGCTTGTGTGACCCCTATTCGGTAGAATTTCGCTGCGGTGAGACTGCGCAACGTATTCGCAAAAATTCAGTGCTGTTGGGCTCGGGAGAATCACTCGACAGCGACCTCACCATATGGACCGGCGGACCTGCACCTTCCCCACTGCTGAGTCAGTCGGGACTGGCAAAGCCTTCAAACTGGGCGCCGGTTAACGCCTGCCTGCAAAGCCTGCATGCCGATAACGTGTTTATTGCAGGTGACTCAGCCGAGCTGCCCAGCGCTTTAGCTAAGCAGGCCTATCACGCCATCGATATGGGCGAGAACGTTGCGCACAATATTAAGGCCCTCACCGAAGGCAATAAAAAACAACGCTATAAGCCCTCGCCAAAACCTCAGTTAATTTCATTTGGAGGCCTCGGCTGCATTATGCTGGCGGGGAAATGGGCCGCCGGCGCCCCCGTGCTTTCGGCTGGAAAAGAAGCTGTCTTTGAAGTCGCAATGGCCCAACTCGACAAGCAAGCCGCCCCGGAGAAGACGGCGCAACTGCTACGACGCGGCATGCGTGCTTCAGATAAGCTGTTTTGGCCCACCGTCATGTCGCCCACCGCGCTATTGCGCCAAAAGAATTTTGAGGTGCTGAGTTAAAGTACGCCGCAATGAAATACTAACCGCGTATGCGAGCATGGCCGGGAGTCGAACTTGAATTCCAGTTTTGGGCTTAGCGCACCCCCTTTGAGGTGCGAAACGCTTGAGTAAACTAGCGGTCAATAAACAGCCGACGCCTACCGCTACTGCATGCGGGCATTTTCCTGATGAAGCGTTCCCCGCAATGGTGCTTCAGCGAGCCGCGTTACGGGGATAAGTGCTCGCACTCTCTCGTGAAAGCTATAGACCGAGGACTCTTCTAAGGCGAGGGGCCCTGGCTGGTAACCCGATGTATTAACCCCTCGCTGTATCCGCTCTACCAGCATCTTGTCTTGGTCGTTTACCTCGTCAAGCAGTGCCAGATTAATTGCCTGCAGCTCCCTTTCTTCAGCCGACAATTTCGGTGGCGAGTAGGTTGTGAGTTTGACCAAAGTTTTGTCAACGGCCAGAGGAAAAACTTGAAAGAGCGCGAAGAGATCGGGGTAATACTCAATACCCATATTCGGGTCCAGTGCCAACTGCAGCCACTTACGACCCTTGCCCTTGGGAAAGCGGTGGTCGGTGTGACCAATCAGTTCCTGATAGCGGCGCTCCTGCGGCACCTTGGACAATTTATCGCGCATGGCAAAGCAGCCGTAATTAAAGCCGCCACTGAACTCAACCCCCTCATCGGTACTCTCTACCATTCGATGCAAGCAAGGGTGCCCTATTGGAATGTGATAGTTCTCCTGATAGTTGTCCCAAGCCAGTTTCCAGTTGCAGTTCCAAACTTCAAAAGTTGGCTCGCGGTGAGGCTCGTAGGCTTCTGGAGAATAAAGATCTATTTTTTCGCTAATAGCACCCAGGGTATCGTCAATGCTCGCCCCGCCGCCGCAAAGGTTCACAAACACATGGCCGCGGTAAATTTTTAGTCGAACCTCTTGAAGGCCCAAGGTCGACCTATCGATATCTGGAAAATTTTCCGCCTGGGTAACCCCAAGTAAGGTGCCGTCATTGCGATAGGTCCAACCGTGGTAGGGGCATTGGATGGCACTACCGCAGTTACCAGAGCCGTCGAGTAGCCGCATTGCACGATGGCGGCAGACATTGAGAAAGGCTCGGATCACTTGATCCTTGCCGCACACCACAATCACACTGTCACGCCACATATCGAAGGTAATAAAGTCACCCGGCTGCTGCAAATCGCAGACGTGGCCAACCATTTGCCAGCTATTTAAGAAGAACGCCTGGTATTCGAGCTCGAGTAACTCTTCACTCGCATATGTCCAAAGGGGTAACGCCTCGCCCACGCTTTCATAGCTGGGCAACGGTTTTACTTCGATGGCGTCCTTTAGATCAGACATGGGAGCGGCGCCTTTTTAGTTTTAAATTGAGACTGTTTTACTGGCACAGTCTGTAAGAGCTTCAGGGCAGGTTATCCGTCTAAACCCAACTTGTCAGCTTGTCTGCCCGTGTAGCAAAACAGGGTAATACCAACAGCACCCGAGGTAAAAACCCACAGCGCCAACGGGTTGTAGCCAAAGTTGGTCACAATAAGCGTGGCCACAATGGGGCCCGGGGTTTGGGAGAAATTCCAAAAGGCATCGCCAGCAACAGCCCACCTGCCCTCTTTATCAAGTGCCGACAACGTGCCCGTAATAAAGGGCATCGAAAAAGCATAGGAGAAGTTCCATAAGAACAGCATGTAAACGTAATAGACCGGATCTTGCACAAGGGTAAACATGGCTGCACTGGTAATGTTCAGGCCCAAGCCAAATAACAACGGCTTAAACTTTCCGTAGCGTGACCCCAGCCAGGCCGCCAACCCACCACCGAGCAATTCAAAAGCAAAGGACATTAAATAGACCGACCCCCTCTCACCCCCCGCTAACCCGGTTTTTTCGCCTAGCCTATCCATATAAGTAAATACGGCATTTTGCCCAAGCTCATAAATAAACAAGCCGGACATGGCCAAAATCGCATACAAACGATAAGGCGCATTGAGTATGGGTTTCCAGAACGCGCCTGTCGACGGCGCCACTCCCGGGGGTGGGTTAAGAAAGACATAGAGCGGAATTGTTGCTGCGCAAAACACCGCCACGCCGAAGAAGACGCCACTCACGCCAAAGCTTTCCAGACCCATAGGAACCAGCTTGCGGCCCACTGAAAAAATGAAAAGATAAACCATTCCCGCTATGGCGAAGGTTCTTACGGGGTCTTTAGACGCGGCGCCCGATGCCGTTGCTGCACCTGTGGCCATGCCGCCCCCCACCGATACGATGCATCGGAAAAGCATGAGCATGGAAAAGTCGTTTGTGAGGGCAGAGGCAATACTGCCAACCACGGCAATGGCGGCACCGAGTATCGCCATTTTGGTTCGAGAAAATTGGGTTACCGGAATCGCGGTGAGCAATAAAGCGACAAAATAAGCAAAGTTTTCAGCGCCGTACAGGAC
>QXYP01000131.1:2608-5862 GCA_009886815.1 Halieaceae bacterium | reverse complement strand
TTTTTAATTAGTTGCGGTTATTGATGCGATCGATCTGGTAGATGCCGCTGAGGCTGCCAGTGAGCTGTGTCAGCAACTTGTTCCAGCGCGCTATCGGCGCAGAGGTCACGTATACGATGTCCATAGGCTCGAGCCTAAACTGCGTACTCAGCACCAGCATGGGCCCCATCGATGCGTCCAGCTGGTAGATATCGACCAACTTTGAGGCCCGGTCATTGGCCCTCAGCACGAAGATGCCGGCGGCGTCGGCCGTGGCCTCATTGATACCGCCGACGTTATTAAGCGCCTCGGCAAGGGTCAGGCCGCTGCGATCAATGCGCTGCGTCCCGGCCTTCATAACGTCACCCATCACGAAGACCTTGAGCGCGTCATTGCGCGGAACGTGCAGCACGTCGTTGGGTCCAAGTAGCCTGTTCTGGCTCAGGACCCCCCGCTGGTAGAGTGCGGAGAGGTCGAGGGTCTCTTTGATCAACTCACCACCCCGGGTTGAGGTCAGGGTCACCGAACGCCAATCCGCGTCGGGCGCCATGCCGCCGCAGGCGTTCAGCGCGTCCAGCAGGGTCATTGGTACGTTGGTCACAGGGACCGTACTCGGCTCCATCACAGCGCCAGACACAAACACGCGCTGGGACCGGAAGGCCGCAACCGACACATCGACCTGAGGCTCCTTAATATATCGACCGAGGTCCCGCGTAATGTCCTCCCTAATCTTGGTAACGTGTCTGCCCACCACGGGGACCTTGCCGACGTAGGGATAAAAAATAGTTCCGTCCTTGTGCACGACGTTGCCCGCCTCAGCGGCCGATCTGTTACCCGACTGAGGGATGGTCAGCTCGGGATGGTCCCAGACCGTGATATTGAGCACATCGCCCGCACCCACCAGGTAGGTGTAGTCCTCCAGCTGGCCCTGTAGCGCCATGTTCGAGTCGCTGTCGGCCTCGGGGCTATTTAAAACAATGCTCTGTGTGCCAAACCGCGAATCAACTTTTCGCTTAATAGCCTGGGCGCTGCTTTCATCTGATTTCGGACCTATATAGACCCTATGGTGGTTCTCACCGCTTATTTGCACGTTTTTACTGAATACACTGAACCCATGTGACACTAGAACCCTTTGCATCTTTTTGGCTTTAGATTTGTCAACAAAACTCGCCACTTGCACAACCCAGGCTTGCTGCGACCGCATCTCACGGATCAGACCCTGGGTGATTGGGATCAGGTCCACGGCATCCTTCTGCACGGTGACAACCCCATTGACACCACTACCGGATATGTGTGCGCCGGGCACAACCGTGCATCCACTTAGGATGACCCCTAAGATTAGAGTAGCGGCGCGTCCCACCCTGTTTGATGCTTTAAACGTCGCACACATCTCAATGATGCCTAGCGGCCTGAGCCGTGTACTGCAACGTGATTTTCGCAAAGGGGCTCCGGCAAGTAGCGCCAATACACACCGCCAAGACCCTGCTTGAGATGTTATGTCGCAGAGAAAGAAAGCCTCGGCGGATTGCGGATGGCGTATAAGAGCGCATTGTGGGAAGATTACCTACTGAGTCTAAGTCTGGAATATCCGAGAATGTTGGCTGTCATATTAGGAATCCCCACGATTCAAAGGCTTTGGTTGATCAATAGTTTTTACTTAACATAAAATTTTACTGGCTATTAAATCTTATTGCAAATAAAATTTGATTGATAGTAAAATATTAGCAGTGGATTAAACGCAAATGTATGTATCAGTAATACTATATAATCAGATTCCCAATGATTGGTTTTGGATCAATTTATGAATATGGAAGGCACGTCGCGAGGAAACATCGCCCGTCAAGCGAATAAAAAATTGCGCCGGGGGCGTATCCTTGATATCGCGAAACACTTGATAGCCTCGAACGGCTTAGAGGCATTTACTCTCATCCGGCTTGCCACCGAAGCTGGTGTATCCATACCGACGATCCACAATCTGTTTGGTAAAAAAGCCGATATCGTCTCAGAACTGGTTGCAGAGTTGATTAGTTCTATTTCAGCCATCATGGCTAAGCCTGTTTTTGGCGACCCTGTTGAAAGTGCAACTTTCTATGTCGACAGTATAGTAAACCTGTATGAAGGCAACGAAGACTTTTATCGCGCCGCATATATGGCTGCAGATCAAGTAGGACTATTTGATGACCGTGAATCGCCGGAGGGTTTTGTCCAGCAGTCACAGCAAATAGCGAGACTATGCTGTACTGCGGCCCTTGAAGACGGATTCCTCCTAGGAAATATCGATATCCACACGCTTTTGAGACAACTTTACGATTGTCACCGAATTGGGCGACAAGACTGGGTTGGTGGACATATTGATCTGAATGAATATCGCAACCGGGTATTAGAGGGCATGCTTGCGGTTTACGCTGCCGATGCGAGCCCCGAATGTCATATAAGACTATGTAAAAAAATCAGGGAGCTAAAAATTAAATAATCCCTAACTCCGCTCAAGGTGCTGACATGTATTTGGTGCCGCCCAATGCAGATATGGGTATTGTTACAGCCTCTGCGTAGACACAAATGCAGAACAAGCCAAGCCAAAGATAACCAAAAGGCTTCTCTAAATAGGTTTTTTCAAGAGCTCAAGCAATATCAATCTGAGGCTGATAAATACGCCCGATTACGCACTCTTTGGAATCTGAATGTTTCTCAGCAAGCATAGTGCGGTAAGGTAGACAGCAGCCTGAACCGCAAACACAACAAACCAGGCGTTGCTCTCAATAGGCAGCCAGCCAGCAAGGTAGATCAAAAGGCACACGCCCGATGAGAAGAAGCTTATGGTGAGCCCTGTGAGCGAGTTGGGGATGACGCGCGACTTAAACTTTGGGTCGTAGAACCGGTGAAGCCGGTTATGCAAGTGGCCATTGTCAGGACGCATCGGTGATATGCCCTTTCTCGCCCGGCGGATGATGCTTGTCAAAAAATCAATACAGGGGTAGGCCAGGAGTGACGCCATAAACCCAGCAGAGAAGTCCCCATTCGCCACTCCCATAAGGCCGTAGCACACAAGCGCGGCGCCGAGGCCATAGCTGCCGGTGTCACCCAAAAAGAACCAGCCCGATATTACATTGAAAATAAGGAACATCAGGCACACAAAGAAAAGCACGCCCTCAGCCGGGCGACCATACTCAAGGAACAGGATCCCGAACGCGGCCGTCGCAATGCCGGGCACCAGCCCGTTGGCGCCGTCGGCCATATTAAACGCATTAATAAATCCAACACAGAACAGGGTGCAG
>QXYP01000131.1:0-2598 GCA_009886815.1 Halieaceae bacterium | reverse complement strand
AGGGACACCGATCGCGTCAGGCACCACGCCCGGCGTTGTCCAGAGGAAGATGCCAAACACCAGCAACTTAACGACCAACCGAAAGTACGGAGTCAAAAGGTCAGCCTTAAAGTCCTCGGCCGCCCCCAGCATGACGCAGACAAAGACCGTAGACCAGAGGTGCAGAAACGTGGTATCCCTTGCGACGCCGGGCGTGTAGGGGCTAAGCATGACCATACCGACAAGGAAGAGCAGGAAGGTGATCACGATGGCGACCCCGCCCAGCCGGGATGAGTTTATGGAGCTGATGCCATGAGACGCAGCAGAGTCCCGACCGGCCCGCATCGTCGACAGCGCGTACATCAGCGTGATCGCGCCAAGCCCTGTGGCACCAAAAGCCAGGAACGCCAGCACGGCCATGACGATCAGCTTGTGACTGACATTGTTACTCGGCAGCAGAAAGTCAGACAGCCGCTGGCGCAGAAGGCCAAGCATCTAGGGGCTCACCGGAGTAGAGGCTGGCCCTTGGGCATCCAAACCCTCATCCTCACGGGGGGGCTTGTCCAAGATGACCGTTTGTTGACCACGATCAATGAGCTCGCTTGCGAGGTTACTCCCCAAAAAGCCAAGCAATGCTATACGGTTGGGGCTGTAGACATTACCAACCACAGACCCGTCGTAGCCAGCAACCACCGCACGCGTGGACATGCTCGACACGCCGTTGATGCCCCACAGCATCACCAGGAGTCCAACCAGCAAGGTTAATGAGAACCGATTCACTGCGCTTCAGGCCTCATGGGCCATCTTGGAGTCCATCACGAACTGGGGCTTCCTCTGAGAAATACGGCCCAACACTGTGTACGAAACCACCTGCGACGAGGCCATAACAGCAAATATAAGCCACCAACTAGTGTCAGTAACGCTTAGCAGCCCATAAGACACCATTGCCATCGTGCTACCGGAGGTCGTGCACGCGATCAAGACGCCCGTCGCGGAGTTGGCGAACACCTTAGACTTGATAAGGGGCTCAATGAGGTGATGGAGCCGGTTGTGGTAGTGGTCGTTGTCCGGCAGCAGTGGGTTCCGGCCAATGCGCCAGCGTCTGAACAGGGTAACCACCAGCTCGACACAGGGATAACTGAATAGGGCCGCCAGGTAACCCAGAGACACCAGCCCTTTATTGACGGCGTAAAAACTTGCCACCAATATTAGGGAGGCTATCAGGTACGCGCCACCGTCGCCCAAAAAGAGTCGACCGATCACCACATTGTATAGAAAGAATATCGAAATGACCGAGGTCAGGATGACCCACATCCACGCCAGCGGCCCGTCATACAGGCTGAACGAATAGAACGACAGTGCGGCAATGCCCGACATAAGCCCGTTGGCACCGTCCGCTATGTTCACGGCGTTAATGAACCCTACACAGAACACAATCGTTAGCAGCGCACCAAGGACGGGCACCCCCATAACAGCGTCCATTAGGGCGAGACCGAAGTTGCCAGGCACGACCTCAGGAAAAATCAAGAATAGCACTGCAAAGACTGAGACCATCGCTCGCAGCCTGAACCGAGGTGACAGGACGTCGTTCTGAAGGTCCTCAGTCGCGCCAAGGACAGTGAGGAGAACTGTGGCGATCATACCGAAGGTGACATAGCCCACGTTGTCAGCCCACAGCAGGTTCCCTTCAGTTAACACAGAGAAGAGCCCCCACACCAGAGATGACAACAGAATCACAATGCCACCTAGACGCGACGACTCCTGGTGGCCAATGCCGTGCTTGGCGACGGAGTCGACCGCGTAGCGGCCACGCATAACCCAGCCCATACCAACAAGGACAATCAGGCCCATCGGACCAAATACGAACGAGACGATAATCGCGAGAATGATCTGGCGGGCCAGTTCGCTCTCATTAAATAACAGGCTACCCATCTACACGGCGCTCCTAATAATGAGCACCGTAAGCCCCACTGACCGAATACAATGACCGTGGCAATGAAGTGTTGCGGGCAGGATAATCATTTTTCGTCCGACTTGTACTCGTAGTTATAGTACCCGTAATCGTAGTAGTAGCTGCCGGCTTTCTTCTGGACAGCATTAAAAACAATACCCTTAATATCAATACCATTAAGCTCGAAGCGGCTATTTGCCGCAGCAATCTCCTTGGCGGTACAAGACTCGAAGCGCGAAACCATAATACTGGAACCACAGTAAGCACCAATGATAGAGGCGTCAGTTACGGCTAAGATCGGCGGCGTATCGAAGAGCACCAGATCATAGGTATCTGCCAATGACTCGACGAGTTTTGTAAAACCCGGGCCCATCAGCAGCTCTGATGGATTGCTGGGAATCTTACCGCGCGACAGATAATCAAGGCCTTCAACAGGCGTACCGCTTATCGCTTCGGTTACACCGAGCGTGCCCGCTAGCACCTCAGCCAGTCCATTCTCCGGCCCGTTATCAAACCGACGGTGCAGGTAGCCCTTCCTCATATCTGCATCAATAATCAGGACCCGTCGGCCGGACTGCGCAATCACGGCAGCTAGGTTTACACTCACAAAGGACTTACCCACGCCAGGACTGGCACTTGAGATCATTACAAGATTGTTTTTAGCGTCC
>QXYP01000130.1 GCA_009886815.1 Halieaceae bacterium | reverse complement strand
GCGACGGATTGCTGAGCCCATTAGCAAGCGTCAGTACTTCACCAGTTACCACCAATCGGCGGACAAAAAAAAGCCCGCCAAATGGCGGGCTTATGTTTTCTTAGAACGTACTTAGAAGCGCAAGGTACCTCGCACACCGAACACAGCACCTTCTTCCATAAAGCGGGTGTGACTACCTGCCAAAACTGGCGTGTCGAAGCTTTGCTGGTAAGCAACCTCATCGAAGATGTTACGACCGTAAGCCACCACCTCCCAGCGCTCGCCACCTAAACCAATTCGAGCGTTTACCTTGGTGTAATCATCAATTAAATCATACGGGTCGTTGTCGCCGGCTGATGAGAACTCACTGCGGTAGTTCATATCAACACCCGCAAACAGCTCCATACCACCCAACGGTCTGCGGTAATCAATAAATGCGTTACCACTCCAGTCTGATGCGTAGAGTGTATTAACACCTGTCAAGTCGTTGAGAGAACCCTGAGCAATACCTACTGGAGTTCCACACAAAGAGTTCTGATCGAGCTGAATAGCATCACAAGGACCATCGACAAAGTCACCGTACGTGGCATCAAGGTAGGCCATGTTAACGCCCAGACGCAAGCTGTCCGTAATTTGCATCAGCCAATCCACCTCAAAGCCCTGAACTTCAGATGACGCAGCGTTCTTCACTGAGAAACCTACGCCCTTGAAGATAGTGGTTTGCAGGTCTTCATACTCAGAATAAAAAGCGGCCCAGTTCAAACGCATACGACCGTCGAGGAACTCGTGCTTACCACCAATTTCAATGGCGTCTACCGACTCATCATCAAACTCGAAATCAGCGTTAGGGACCGTAGATACAAAGCCACCGGGAGGCGGTAACTGTGCCACGGAGAAATCACCGGGCTCACCGTCATCTGCCGCACTAAAGCCACCCGACTTAAAGCCTTGAGACCAGCTCACATACAGCATGGACGCGTCGCCCATATCCCACTGCAGGTTAAGCGATGGTGACAGATCATCTGTTTTACGGCTGCCAGCCCATTCCTTGTTGTAGGTATTAAAGTTTTGCGCTTGAATAATATCAAGGAAATAGTTGTATCCCTCAGGGCAGGCGCCCGTCATGCTGATGCTCTTGGCCTCGGTCCGGTTTGGATCTGAGGCGCAATTTTGATCCCCCAGTCGCTGACTGGACAGGGCATCTTTTTCTTCTTCGGTATAGCGAAGACCGCCGGTTACCCGAAGGCTGTCGGTTATCTCGAATGTACCTTGAGCAAACACCGCCCATGACTCGGTCTCTTGATTGAAATTATGATTACGGCTGATTTGATCCGATCCGTAAGCACCGCCCGTCAGCAGCGTTAGCAAGTTGGGAAAGGGAGCTCCGAAAGCCACTTGCGCAAACTGAGGAAACAAACCATCAAAGTTGGTATCAATACCCACTTGGCCCTCCATGTCCAGTTCGTTCTCATCATAATAGGCACCCACGGTATAGGTGAATCGATCGCCTATGTCTGAGGCCCAACGAATTTCTTGACTGAACTGCTCGAAATCGTGGATATCGGAACGGTCAATAAACTGCAACGGCAGCCAGTCGACGTCGACATCGTCGTTGTACTTATAACCAGCCCAGCCCGTGACCGATGTCAAAGTGCCGTTACCCAGCTCCCAGTTCATATTTAATGAGAAGTTTTCTATCTCATCGTCATAGCTGTCTGGCTTGTAGCCGATGCCCGCTGAAGAGCAAGACTTATCGAGGCCGCAGTTGTTATCTTTGTAAGTGGTAAAGTCCTGCCCTGCCACTGATGGAAAATCAGGGAAAAACGTGTCCATTAACGTATAAGCAATGCCGGCAAACGCAGATCTATTTGGTACCTGTTGGGTTCGCTGGTCGGGGTCGAGGAACCTCCAGGTTGCACTGTTTGCACCATCACGTTCCCGCTGCATATTGGTGTACTTCATATTTGCCGAGAACGTATCGCTAGGCTGCCAAACCAAAGTCAGACGACCACCGGTTTCGTCGAGGGCGCCCTCATCCTGCTCAAGGTAAGCGTTGTAAACATAGCCGTCGGTCTCGCGATAACGCAGGGCCAGACGGGCAGCAAAGGTATCGGTTCCGCCCTGAATATACCCCTCGTAAATTTGTCCACCGTTTTCTTCGATGGAGGCGTTAATTTCACCCTGTGCCTCATCTCCGGGCACCGGGGAAGCGCTGGTAATGTTAATCGCACCAGCAACCGTATTCTTACCGAACAGAGTGCCCTGGGGGCCACGCAGCACCTCGACACGCTCGACGTCCATTAAGGCAGAGCGGTACTGACGTCCACGACCGAGGTATACACCATCGAGGTACATACCAACCGATTGCTCAAAACCCCGGTTGTTACCAGAACCTATACCGCGCATATAAATATTGGTATTTACCGACGCTTCTGCGATGTGCAGGCTGGGCACAAAGTCGGCCAATGCGGAAAAGTTAAAAATCGTGTTGTCTTGGATTTTTTCAGCGCCCACCGTGCTCACGGAGATCGGTACATCCTGAAGGTTCTCCGCGCGTTTCTGAGCGGTTACGATCACTTCTTCCAGTTGTTGCGCCGCGACAGGTGTCGCAGCAACGAAGGCCGTTATAGCTGCCGCTAAGGGCAAGCGTTTATTGGAAAACAGCATGAAAAATCACCTCTTTGTGTGTTTTTTGGGAAATCTAGCAATACACTCGTTATTTTTAGCTTAGTGTTGCTTTTTTGGTGCCAAGCGTTATTTTTTTGATTCCGACATGCTATACACAGTCGCCCTTTGTCTCAAGTAGGAATATGGCCAAAATATGACACAACACCAACCTATCATCGTTGAGTATCACGGAACCGTAGCTCTAGTCACTCTAAACAGGCCTGAAGCTTATAACGCGCTAAATCATGATCTCAGCACCGCTATTGTGCGCACATTTGACGAACTTGCGACCAACACGTCGGTGCATGTCATTGTCTTAACCGGCGCCGGAAAGGCCTTTTGTGCTGGGGTAGATCTGAAGGAGCTCACAGCAAACCCAGGTGTACTCAAGGACGGTGGCATGGGTACTAATTCACCCATGGTGAGAGCCTTGAGGAACTGCGGAAAACCCATTATTGACGCAGAGACCGCTATGGCTTGGGGGCTGGTAAACAAGCTGTGTCCGTCAGACACGCTGATCGAAGATACGCTGGCCGCTGCACAGCAAATTGCCGAATCAAATCCGCAGACTATTTCAGCCATGCGAAGTCTGATGAACGACGGAGATTTATTAGCGCTGGGAGATGCCCTTGAACTAGAGGGTGCCCGGGGCATTGCTTATTTGGAGCAAGCAGACTTCAGTCAAATGGAATCTAGATTGCAAGCCCTGAGAAGCCGGGCTCAAAGTACCTAGACACCAGCACGGGGAAAACCTGATCAAGGAACCAAATTGAGTG
>QXYP01000013.1:11379-12036 GCA_009886815.1 Halieaceae bacterium | reverse complement strand
CCGCAAGTAAAGCTTCGACCGCTACTACGTGATCTGCACTTAGGGAAGATGCGTCAGCGCTTCGGGTGCCGTTTTGCAGCGTTGTAACGCGAGGCCCGGAAAGCCCTCTAATAACAGGCTGACCGACACCGGGCCCGAAGCTGGCATTGTGTACGCCAGGCAATCTCTCAAGGGTTTCGCCCAACGTTGCGGAAGCTTCCCGGGCAAGCTCTTCTCCGGTGAGGACAGTGACAGGCAGACTCGTTTCTGTCGCTGTTTGATGTATTGGCAATGTCACTAGGACATGCTCTAGGGGTTGCGGTTCGTTTATCGCAAAGACGCTACTAGATGCAATAGCAACGCTAAATGCTACCGAATACTTAAACACGGTCATGATGCTCTCCAACAAGAATAACATTGTGCGGCCATCGCAATGGCCTCGATTTATGCAATCTCAGGAGTGTATTGGGGGGTCTCGATTACCCGCTCCCAGCTTCGGGCCAGCGGAACAAGCCGGAATACTGCGGGGTGTTAGATTTTGTTGGTGACCGAGTAAGGCAACGCTGCCTAGGCCACAAGGAATAGAGGCATCGAGGGCGTGAAGGCACACTTCACAATGCTGTGTGTCGTCAGTGCCATGCCAATGATCTACAGCGACCACTTGCAGCGACAGCATGG
>QXYP01000013.1:7839-11369 GCA_009886815.1 Halieaceae bacterium | reverse complement strand
GGCAATGATGGCGGCAACCAAAAGCCATCGTCCAGAGCTCTTGCGAGACCTGCCCATAACCCTCAGTAGCGTGCTGGTATTCACTGTATTCGCTAGCTCTTTGTCTCTTGCAACATCGCCATCATTTTTTGATGCACCATGTTGATCGCCTTCAATGGACGCACCATAACCTTAAATTCAACGATTAGGTTATTTCTTTGCGTGATTATATCGACCCCATTGACGTTGATACCATCCATCAGGCATTCGAACTCAAAGACGCCGTGGTCTCCGTCAATCACCGAATTAGTATAGTGAAACCCTTCATTAAAGACATGACCTGCTGCCGATAGGTAGGCATGAGAGATGGGCCTGCCTTCTTGGGGGGTATGCACAATGGGAGACCAAAAAACGCAGTCGGGATCGAGCAGCTCCCAAAGCCCTTCGTGGCTTCCCGTCTCCATCATTTTTATCCAACTATCAAACGCTGTTGTCATACTGTCCTCCGGCGCGCGATGGTATCATCTTCATAAGAAAAAAGAACAAGCGCTAACCTCGTCATAACGAATACGGGATGATCGGAACCATGATGGAATTAGGTCATTACACTCCGGCGATAACAACCCTAGTGCTGGGCAGTATCAGCCTGTTAATACTCAGTCGCTTAACCCAGCGCGCCTCAAACATCGATGCCCCCTCGCTGGTGCTCCAGCTTATTTTTTGGGGCGCAGGGTTAGCTGTGGTGGTCGCACTGGTGGTCGCCCTGCCACTCGAGGCTGGCGTGCGTGGGCAAATACTCAGCCTAATTGGCGTTGTTCTGACCGCTATCATCGCTCTGTCTTCAACGACCTTTGTCTCCAACGCGATGGCCGGCATTATGTTGCAGGCGACTCGGCCCTTTAAGCCGGGTGATTTCATTTTAGTTAATGGCGTCTTTGGCAGAGTCACACGAAGGTCGCTGGTGAGTACCCGCATTCAAACGGAAACCCGTGACTTTACCAACCTCCCCAATCTGTTGCTGGTCACTCAGCCTGTCACCGTCCAACATCGTGAGGGTACGATTATTCAGGCTGATGTGTCGCTGGGGTATGACGTTCACCACAGTTTAGCGAAGCGAGAGTTACTAAAGGCGGCCGAGAATGCCGGTCTCGCAGATCCTTATGTATTAGTTGCCGAGTTACTTGACCACGCCGTGGTCTATCGCGCTGCGGGATTCTTAGAGGATGTTGTGAATCCACTCACCGCTCGCAGTCAGTTAAGGCAAAAGATGCTCGACGCGCTTCATGGCGCTGGCATAGAGATTGCCTCTCCCAATATTGTCGCTCAACGGCAGCAAAGCGGCGACACCCAAACCCTGCCCGAAGAGATCGTGTCTAGGCCGACCCGCAGCCCAGCGCAAAAACCGGACACCAAGATCTTCGATAGCGCGCATGCAGCGGCCAACACAGAAGCACTGCGTGAACAAATTCGTGAGCTCAAAACTGAGATTGATGCACAACAGGAGAAGATCAAGGCGGCCTCCGATGAGACCCGGGCATCTGAAACGTCGGCTTTAGAGAGCCTAGAACGGCAACTCAAATGGCTGGAATCTGAGGAAGCGAACTTAACTAAATGACAGGTCAGACTCCGGTCTGGGTTTTAAGGTCTTGCAGGGCTTTCTCTCGCTGCTCATAGGCTGTTTGCCCTTTGACTTTCTCTGAGTCCCTGAGTCGCTGGTTAAAGCGCCGCTTGCGATAATGCGCAACCAAGGCTTCGAATCGCTTGGCTTCATGCTCACCCCCCAACAGGGCATCAATCAACGCAATATCAATACCCAAGCGGTAAGCAATCCGTGTTGGCCTGATTCGATAGGCGTGAAATTCAGCCACCAGTTCAATCTGACGCCGCTCGGACAAGTGACAGCTACAGCTGTAGCCATAGGGCGGGCAGGGGGTTCTGGTATCAGCGACAGTCATGGCGGTCTTTATAGCAGGGGTCGAAGATCCTGCAAAGTACCAAGGACCAACAAAGACCTTTAACGCTCTTACCGCTCGATACGCGGTATTATGCTCAGCAATGGCTCTTCGCTCACTAATAGATGTGCGATAACCCGAAGTCACGGCTATCTCGGGAAGCCGCACAGGCAACTCGGTTGTCTAATCACAACTCACACACAAGGGTTAAAGGCCTGTGAAGCCAATCGTCATCGCACATCGTGGAGCTAGTGCTTACTTACCTGAGCACACGCTGCCTTGCGTCGCAGCAGCGCATACTCTGGGGGCAGATTACATTGAACAGGACATTGTGCTGTCGCGAGATGGCGTGCCGATGGTCTTGCACGATATCTATCTGGAGAGCACTACCAATGTTGCTCAGCAATTTTCCGATCGATGCAGAAACGATGGCCGTTTCTACGCGATCGATTTCGATTTAGCCGAGCTTAAGTCACTCACCGTGCATGAGCGTGTTGACGACCAGGGAAGTGCTGTATTTGCCAACCGATTTCCTGTTGCTGACTTGCAGTTGCGTATTCCAACCCTCAGTGAAGAAATTACTTTGATTGAGGGCCTGAATAAATCCCGAGGCACGCACACCGGCTACTACATCGAATTGAAATCACCGGCTTTTCACGCTGCCGCAGGTTTAGACATTGCTGTTTCTGTAATCAAAGTTCTTGAGACGGCTCAGTTGCATCATGAGAATGCGCCCGTCTTTTTTCAGTGCTTCGATCCAGATACCCTGCGCTACCTCAAACATGATTTGCACAGTCCGCTACCGCGGATACAACTGATGGGCGAAAACAGCTGGCAGGAGCCTCCCGGTGTTGATTTTGATTTAATGCGCACCGAGCAAGGCCTCGATGACGTGGCTAGTTATGCGGATGGTATAGGCCCCTGGATACCTCAGCTGTTTGAGGCAGACGGACTGACGCCATGTCACCTTGTCACCGCGGCACACGCTCGAGGTTTGGTGGTACATGCTTATACTCTGCGGGCAGACAGCTTAGAGAGTGGCTTTAAAGACTTTGAGTCACTGCATAGAGGAGTTTTTCTTGGCGCTGGTATCGATGGGGTGTTTAGTGATTTCCCCGACGTTACACGGGCGTTTATCGACACCCATGTCAGTACAGATGGCGCCGGCAGCTAAGGCTGTTGAACAGGAGTAGGTAACTTTGAATCAAGGGCCAAAAACTCACAGACGTACAAAAATCGTTGCCACCGTCGGTCCTGGCTGTGACAGCGAGGACATGCTCAACCGGTTAATTGCCGCCGGCGTAGACGTATTTCGCCTCAATTTTAGTCACGGCTCGGCAGAGCATCACGCAGAAGTTGCCGCACGTATTAGGCGTCAAGCGGGCTATGCCGGGCGCTATATTGGTGTGCTCGCCGACTTGCAGGGACCAAAGATCAGAATCAGTGGGTTTGATGCCGGCTCGGTGGAACTCACAGCAGGGGATCCCTTTTGTCTCGATCTCGATACAGCCCATGACGCCGGCGATCAAAGACGTGTGGGTATAGAATATCGCGCGCTGCCCGAGCAGGTCATCGTCGATGACATACTACTGTTAGATG
>QXYP01000013.1:6585-7829 GCA_009886815.1 Halieaceae bacterium | reverse complement strand
AACCCCCGCCATTATCGCGAAAATTGAACGGGCTGAAGTGGTCGCTGACTACGAGTTACTCGACAGCATTATAGTGACGGCCGAAGGCGTCATGGTGGCGCGGGGAGACCTTGGGGTCGAGGTGGGTGACGCTCAGCTCATTGGTATCCAAAAAGATCTCATCAAGCGAACCCGCCGCCTTGACCGGCTAGTGATTACGGCGACGCAAATGATGGAGTCTATGATCAGCAATAGTATGCCAACCCGTGCAGAGGTCTTCGACGTTGCCAACGCCGTGCTGGACGGCACCGATGCCGTCATGCTTTCCGCGGAGACAGCGGTAGGACAATATCCCATTGAGGTGGTAACGGCCATGTCAGAGGCAGCCCTAGGTGCGGAGGCACATCCGGTTGCTCGCACCTCTCGTTATCGCCTAGATCGTGAGTTTTCCAGTCCTCAGGAGGCCATTGCCTTATCGGCAATGTACGGCGCTAACCATTTCGCCGAGGTGCGAGGCATTGCCACACTGACAGAACAAGGCGTCACCCCCACAACCATGTCCCGGCTGTCTTCTGGGCTGCCTATTTTTGGGCTCAGTCGACAGCACAAAACGCTGCAAAAGTTGGCGTTATGCCGGGGCGTGATTCCCCTTTATTTTGACGCAACCGCATTTGCTCCAGAAGATATTGAGGGTCGTGTGATGGAGTTTTTGCTGGACGGCGGGTATTTAAGTCGGGGAGATTTCATCTTGCTGACCATGGGCAGTACCATGGGCAAAACAGGTACAACCGACCTACTGAAGTTTTTACCGGTCCAATAGGCGCCATTAATGCGGAATAAGTTCAATAATTAATAAATTATTACGTAAAACAAGCCTCTGCCAATGCTACACTCAGTGTGTTAGGTTGTTCGTTCTCCTTAGGGAGTCGAAAACTAAACACCGGGCAGAACCCGTTACAACCTCGACAATTGGTATTGCACCAATGTTCGGGGGCAATTTATGAAACAAAGGTACACTCAATGTCACAAGTTACAGGCACCGTAAAGTGGTTTAACGAAACCAAGGGTTACGGATTTATCGAGCAAGAAGGCGGCCCCGACGTATTCGTCCACTTTAGTGCAATCCAGGGTGATGGTTTTAAAACCCTCACGGATGGCCAAAAAGTCCAGTTTACGGTAGCAACGGGCCAAAAAGGTCCACAAGCTGAGAACGTAGTTCCCGTCTAATCAGCAGTAAGATCCAAGAAACGCAAAGGGGCTCCTAC
>QXYP01000013.1:0-6575 GCA_009886815.1 Halieaceae bacterium | reverse complement strand
TTTATCCTTGCAATTCCTCATAGCGCCGGCGGAATATTCATCCGGGATACGCGCCTACCTATCAGATATCTTTAGCCATCTCTCGCTGGCGCTCTTCTTCACTCGCTATGTAACGAATCCACTGCCGGGCGTATTTTTCGGAACGCTCATCTTTGGCTGCATCTCTGAAGGCCTTCTTAGCGCTGTTGTAATCGCCCAAGTTGAAATGGGCCATACCCAGCACCAACCGCGCCGAGTCGGGTCGCTTAACGCCACCTTTGGCTAATCCCTTTTTAACAGCACCGATGGCTTTCTTGTGCTCGTCACTATCGAGGTAAACGTTGCCAAGTCGGGTATATAGCTCGCCCTTGTCCGAGAGCTCCGCCGCCTTTTCCATATTAGGAATGGCCTTGGCGACTTCTTGAGCCTGACGCCAAGCGCTGCCAGTGAGCTCGTAGTTTTTCGATTTCTCTTCAACCAGCTCATCTTTGAATCCCTGCTCCATAACCTGCGCCGCGGGGTAGGGGACTTCAGCGTTCAGATACAGATAAGCCACCTGAACAACTTCTGAACTCTTATCAAGTAAGCCTTGGAGATAAGCAGTTTCCATCATGGCAAGCTGCTTAGGCTCGTTTTTCTTTTCACCGTAGAGATGAGAGGCCTGAACCCAATATTGCTTCTTCGGGTAATACTCAATCAGGGTATAAAGTGTCGAAAGTGCGTTGTCGAAGTCATTCTTATCGAAGTAGAGAAAGCGCGCGAGGTTGTACCACTGCTCTTTAGGCAGCTTACCTTCGCCCTCATACATCGCAATGGCTGTCTCTACGTTGTTGAGCGCACTGTCGAAATCTTTAACCTGATAGTAACCCTGTGCCAGCAAAATATAAGCCGTGGCATTGGGTTTATCAGAAAGTTCAAACCACTCAAGCAAAGCATCAATGCCCGGGCGCCACTGCTCTTGCACAAAATACAGCTGTGCCACAGTAAACTTTGTATTGATTTCCATTGCCAGGGGAATGTCGGGCTGCACGACTACCTGCTTGTAGTAGTTGAGAGCACCCTTGTAATCCTCTGCGGAGTAGCGCAAAAACGCATACAAATTGTATACGTTAGCCAATTCGTAGCTGTTCAGCGCGCGCTTGCCTTCACCGGCAATCATTTGGTCAAGCACCTGCTCAGCGCTGACGTAATCCTTTGCTTCAGCAAAAGCCTGTGCTTCGGCAAGCTTTTCGTAAACCTTATTGCGCAGGGCTGGGGTACGACGTGTTTCGCGCTCTTTTTTTGCCGCAGCTTTGTCTTGGGCTTGGGCTGAAGATACCCAGCCAAGAGGCAGAGCTTGATCAACAACAACCCCAGCGCTCGTCAAGACGATTGCCAGAAAAGCAGTACTTATAATTCTCTTCATACTTAGGATGCCCTAGCCTTTACGTCCTATTGCTCTAGTTCGTAGGTAAACTTGTTTTGCACGCCAGCAACCTCGATGGGCTCACCATCGACGACTCGCGGCTTATACTTGAACTTGGTTGCCGCCTTTACTGAAGCACGGTCAAAAATGCCTGATGGCTGGCAATCCACCGCTTGAGGATCACGGATAGATCCTGTTTTGGTCACGGTGTACTCGACGATACAGTATCCGGAGATCCCACGGGTCTGTGCACGACGGGGATAGATAGGCGCCACCTTTACGATAGGCAGGTACTCACCGTCACCTGAGGACATTCCCGAAGAGTTAAGCTTCAGTGTAATCCCTGTTGTCGGGGCATTGTTCACCACACCCATATCGACATCGCTATCAAACTCAATAGGCTCTAAGTCGGGTGGTGGCTCTTCGGGATCTTCAATTTTTTCAGGTAACACTTCCTTCAGATTAGTCTCAATGACCTTATCGGGAACAATAATGTCGGCAATCTTTCGGGCCTTTGAGTCTTCTTGCTTGAAATCTCTGTCGACCAAGCTCTGCATGATATAAAACAGACCTATAGCGACAGGTATCGCGAGCAATCCGCCAACAACAATGCGTACTGAACTACCCATCTCAATCAAGCCTCATCATCAGTCGAGATACAGGGAGGAGCGGTTAACACCGGGCGCACAATATCGATAAGCTCCTCAACCGCGTATGCCGGTGTTTCACGATCCACCTGTACAACAATGTTTGCCTGCGGGGCTTCTTTCTTGGCAGCCTCTGCAGTTCGCAAAGCTTTATCTAGCTTCAACTTATTCTTGTTGTAATAAATATCACCACGTTCATCAACCGCAAATATAATCGTGCCACGGGCACACGCCTCAGTAGTCGTTGCCTGTGGCTTGAAAATTTCTACCCCAGGCTCTTTGACGAAAGACGACGTCACGATAAAGAAAATCAGCATGATGAACACGACGTCCAGCATGGGTGTTAAGTCAATTTGACCTTCCTGCTCAGATGATTGCCTGGACCGAGAGGCCTGATCTCGCATGCTCATGCCATACCCCTCACTTACTACTCGCCCAGTTCACCACGCCAACACCCGACTCTCTAGCGGCATCGGCAACGTCTACCACCACACCGGCTTCAGCACCCTTTTCGACTTTAACCGTGACCGGCGCCTCGGGATCCTCGGCCAACAAGCGCTGAATGTTGGCACGCACGGCACGAACATCAACGCGACGGTTTTCCATCCAGATCTGATTATCTGCGGCCACTTCAACCACGATACTGACAGAGTCATCAGGATCAGACTGCTGGTTATCGTCGGGACGATTAACTTCGATGCCCGCTTCTTTAATAAATGAAGCGACTACAATGAAAAAGATCAGCATGATAAAGACGACGTCGAGCATGGGAGTCAGATCGATCTCTGCTCCGTCATCTTCCTGCTGTTTAGCAATTCTACGCATGGCTAACTACTCCTCCCGAGCACCAACTCAATGGTCAGACGTGAGTTGATCTTCAAGGAACAACTGCTCACGGCTGGCTACCCGCTGCAGGTACGTGTTGGCAAACAATCCGGATAGTGCCGCGACCATACCGGCCATGGTTGGAATCGTTGACTTTTCAACGCCGCCGGCCATCGACTTGGCATCTCCACCACCGGTTACGGCCATTACGTTAAACACTTCGATCATGCCCGTTACGGTACCCAGCAAACCCAAAAGCGGGCACAGTGCTACGCAAGTGGTAATGACATTCATATTGTTATTAATCATGTCACGGCTGCTAGACAGCATTTTCTGACGAATCTGCTTAGCGTTCCATGACCGTCGCTCGCTGCGATTTTCCCAAACAGCCACCACCTTGGCACGATCGGTACGCCAAGTGGCCGAAAAATACCACAGCCGCTCGAAGATCAGCGTCCACATGAAAAACACAAGTATCGCGATCAGCCAAAGAACGTTACCGCCTTTTTCCATGAACGCGAGTATGACCTCAAAAACCCCTGGCATCGAAACTCCCCTCAGCCGTTCGCTTAGCGATTGTGCTCGCGCTCAGCGTGCTCGGCCACGATGCCGGTCGCCTGCTCATTAATCACGTGAATGATTCTTTGAGCACGCCCGTTCACAATGGTGTGAAGCAATACTGTGGGAATAGCGACCAGTAGACCCAGTACCGTTGTCACCAACGCGCTGGAAATACCGCCTGCCATTGCCTTGGGATCGCCGGCACCAAAAATGGTAATGGCCTGGAAGGTGATAATCATACCCGTCACCGTACCTAGCAGTCCCATAAGCGGCGCGACGGCTGCAATGATTTTCAGTAGCGTCAATCCAGCCTCAAGCTTCGGCGTCTCTTTTAGTACGCCTTCCGCCATCTTGAGCTCCAAAGTCTCTGGGTCCATATCGGGCTTGTCTTCATGAATCTTCAGCACGCGACCCAGCGGGTTATTGGCGTTAGCCGTATTCGACTTCAACTGACTGGAAACCTTGGTGCTTACCATGGTCAATACCAAGACGCGGTAGATCGCTAGCAGGAAGGCAAAAGCACCCACTGCCGTAATTGCGTATCCAACATAGCCACCCTGATGCCACCGCTCCTCGAGCGTAGGACTATCAATAATAGCGGCCAAGAAAGAGCCTCCCGTAGGGCCTGTAGGGTCGACACCAAACTGGTGCAAGCCTGAAGACGAGCCAGCCAATTCATTAGCTTGTCCACCGAAGGCGCCACCGGGCTGTCGAGGCAACTCACTCAGCTTGCCATTGGCATAGGCAAGGTAATTACCGCTGGCGTCGATGACATTGAACGCACCAACACGCACCACGTCACGCTGGCTCAGCTCACCTGATGGCGTGGCCACCTCAGCGGAGAACTTTGCAATGGAACCCTGCTCTTTAACTTCACGCAGCAGCTCGTACCAAACCCGCTCAATTTCAGCAACGCTGGGAAGCTTATCGGAACCGCTCATCTTGGCGATAAGGGCCTTCATAAAGACTTCTCGGCCGGGGTACTGTGAGGAAACCAACGAAACATCCATTTGTGAGGCAAGATCGCCCGTTGCAGCGGTCAGGTGCCCAAACAGCTCAGACAGTGTTCCCAATCGCTCTTTCAGCTGCTCCTGCTTAGCGGCAATCAGCAGTTCATTATCTTCAAACTGCTTTTCCAAGCGTGCCGAGCGTCGCTCTTCGTTGGTACGCTCTTGCTCAGCCCGACGTAATTCGCCAGCTTGAGTGGCCTTATTTTCAGAAAATCTTCGCTCTCTGGCGGCGTTGTCGGCTGAGGCGCGCGCCTTACCGTCTTTTACCAGGCCCAAGAGCTGATTAAGGTTTTCAGCGGCCACTTCCTGAGGAGTGGGGCCTGCTGGAACTTCAGGAGCTTCGTCCTGTGCGAAGGCGTAAGTTGAAGCGAGAGCCCCCGCTACTACTAGTGCTGATGCTTTAATAAACTGGGCAGTCATCTTAATTAGCCTCCGGCGCCGCTACCGGCATATTCAAGAGTTCGATGGTGGCTTGCTTCTTCGCGATGCGAACCCCTTTACGTACTGCAGTGGCATAATCTCCGGCAGGCAGTGCCTCCCAAGAGCTGCTACCGGTATCCCATGCGCCAGTTTCAGCACCGTCTGTTGTTTGATAAACCAAAGAGATGCGGCCTATTCGAAGAATATCGACTTCCCGAGGTGTTCCGTTGATCTCAATCGTATCGCTGTAAGATTCAATGCCTCGACCGTATTGCAACTCAATCGAGTACAGCTCAAGCACCTGTCGGAAGGCTTCGGCTGCGGTTACATCGGAACGATCAAGATTATTTCGCACGGCTTCAATGTTGCCAAGGCGAGTATCGAGATCAAAGGGCATGTCCAAATTAATGAACTGCTCCAAACCATCGAGCATGCGCCCGACTAGTGGCGGAATTTGACGCTGAATAACAGCTGCCTCAGATATCGAACCGTCAATATCTGAAATACGCCGATTCTGGTTGGCGATCTGTCGCTCCAGGCGCGCGTTGTAGACGCGCAAGCCGTCAACCTGCTTCATGACAGTCTTGTATTCTGACAAGAGGTCTCGGGTCTCATCGGCAAGTCGATCAATCTTAGCTTGGGACGACTTAGCTTCAGCAGTACGCTTCTGGCCGACATCGAGGATTTGGTCAATGGACGCGGCGTTCAAAGACGCTGCGACACCCAGGGAGCCGCCTGCGACGCAGGCCGCTAGCAAAACGGTTTTGAATCGGTGGGTTGTCATGGGGTCGATACTTCCTCTCAGTAGGCAGTTAATACCTTCGGCCGCAAGAGCCAAAGACGCTGATCTAAGGTTTTTTATTAGCGCAAGACGAAGAGTATTACTTACATACAACGTTCAAGCGATGTCCACATGTCGACTCTACCTGAGCCGACGCGGCTAAATCAATGCGGAATAACACCTCTGTGTTTAATCCGCGGGCTGCAGATTAACCAGACCGAGCGAATTCCACAACACTAAAATCATGGCTGTTTCGGGATCCCGCTTCAAAATGTTCGCGGCTCTCCTCATGCCAATCCCTCAAAACAGCCAGATCAAAGGTCGCATCGCCCGACACATCGCCGTGAACAAGGGTTAACAATATACGGTCAGCCTTTGATAAACACAGCCGATAAATCTCAGCCCCACCCACAATACAGATCCCCGGAGAGCCATCAATCAGCGCCTGGGCTTCGGCTCGAGCCAAAGCCTCATCAACACTGGCAAAAACCGAAACGCCTGCGGCCTGCCAAGCACTATCACGGGTTAGTACTAGATTAGTTCTGCCCGGCAGGGGTCGACCCACAGACTCAAAGGTCTTGCGACCCATCAGTATCGGGCAGCCCATTGTCGCGCGCTTGAAGTGCTGCAAATCGTCTGGCAAGTCCCAGGGCAGCGCATTACCGCGACCGATGACACCGTTCTCGGAAACCGCCAGCACCAAGATGACTGGAACGTTTTCACCTTCGTCTTGTAAGCCCGTCATTAAATAGCCACCGGTGCAGAGATATGCGCCTGGGGGCTATAGCCCTCCAAAGCAAAGTCTTCGTAGCAATAGTCGAACAGACTGTCGGGCTGTCGCAGCAGCTTGAGGGTCGGGGGCGGACCCGGGGACCGGGACAACTGCAGTTCGACCTGCTCAATATGGTTGCTGTAGATGTGCGCGTCGCCGATTGACACAACCACCT
>QXYP01000129.1 GCA_009886815.1 Halieaceae bacterium | reverse complement strand
AAGTTGTGAGGTAAGCCAGTCAACGGTGTTGAGGGCACGCTGCCATTTGTCGGCAGAGCGCTGTAGCTCAGAATCCATATTACGCAGGCGAATAACGTTAACAATAGAGTCAGCGAGCATACTGGCTGAGACGTCGATAAGAATGGCTATGCGGTTGCCGCCCAAGTTCAGTCCCGTGAGATATTGTCGGTTGCCATCTCCGGTAAAGTCCCTGGCACTTTGTCCCGCTTCCTCCTTGGCCGCTTCACGAAGCTTGCTCACCCGGTCCTCCAGGCGATTGATTTCTGCCTTGAGGGCTTCGACATCGGTTGTATCGGTAAAGCCCTCCTCTTCTAACGAGGCGATCAGGGCCTCGTAACGATCGAGGTCTTCGGTCACGCGCGTGGCCAGCCCCTGGGCTTCGACAATGTCGACATCAACGCTTGCGAGTGCATTGCGCAGGGCTACAAGGCCCAACTGCCCCTCTTCAATGTCTTCTTCCAGCAGATCTATCTCGGAGAAGACTTCAGCATTAAGGGTTTTGGTTTCTACCTCCATAGAGTGGTCGATAATAAGAAACACCAGCACCACCGCACCAAAGCCACAAGACATGATATCCAGAAAGCTAAGATTAAAGGTTGATGCTTGGCGCTTGCGCCGGGCCAATGATCAGTCCTCTACCACAATAAATTGTGCATTGAAGCCGGTTTCATCGGTCAAGTGATCGCCAATGTTTAACAGCTGACCCGCGCTAGCTAATTCACTATTGATAAACACCGTGGCCGATGCAGCGCTAGACACGGTGATCCCGGCCTCTGTGCGCTGAAGCACTAACCCATTATTGAGCGTAGTCGTCTCTTCGATACGCCGAGCTCGAGCTCCTACCAGGATATGGGTTGGCGGTGCACTTGGAGTCACGGCGGGGGGCGGTGACAACGCCTCCTCTAAAGTTGCCGCTGCTGTGTGAACCACGGGTACTTTGCGGTTCAAAGCGAGCTGTTCGGGGGCCTGCAGCAGCTGCGATTCTCCTTCAGCGACGACGTTGGCAATAACCGCGCCGGACGTGTTTTGGTGGGGCACCGAAAGGGTTAGACCTGGCAATAAATCCAGAGGATTTTCAAGTACCGCCGGTGTGTCTCCGGACAGCAGGGGTTCTAGCATTTGGCTGTAGGCGGTACCTACGCCCCGCAGATCATCCCGGGTAATGCGTGCTGAGTAGCCGCTAATCGCGATCTGTGCTTCTGTTTGGCTTTGCAGTGTCGTGAGCGCAAGGGGGAGGGCATCGTATAGGGATTGCTCAGCATCGGCGCTGCGCAGCGGATCAAATCGCGTTTGCGCGACAAAGCTACCGGCAATGGCCGTGGCTAATCGATCTTGAAGAGCCAGCATGCCCTCTCCGGGAATGACCTGGCTTGAGGCAGCAACGACACAATCGCCGTCAACACTAAAGGGCGTAATTAACGTCTGATGTAACTGCAGCTCCACATGAAGTCCACGATTTAATCCACTGGCTGCTCCAATGACTGCGCTGCGATGGACGATTCCTGCGATGTGAAAAGGGAGGTGCTCAACAATGCCTAACAGTAACGACAGAGCCTCACGATCCATACTGCCTGGCACGGTTAGAAGCACGGACTGGGGTTGGCTGGCCAGCTGGTGTAACTCGTTTAAATGGGCGTGAACGAGGTCTGCCCCATGTCGAGCTTGCCCCAGCGGGGGGGATAGGGGTTGGGTGCTCAGCTGCGACCAGTAGCGGGTGTTGACCGCTCGAGGTGTGCGGCGTTGCGTGCGCATGGCTGGCAGGCCAAAGCGAAACTGACTGCCGTCAAACCAGGCATAGCCCGGTGACTCGAGACAGACATCTGCGTGCCAGAATCGCAGGCTGCTGTCGTGTAAGTCTAAAATTGCCGTCATGGACGTGGCACCGCCAAGTGGCGCAGCAGCTTGCGATCGATATAGCGCTGAGTGTTCAATACTAATCGCTCCTGAGACAGCTGAAGCTGGTGCAGTGCAAACATAATGACAATAGAAAGCACCAGTGCGACAAAGGTGCTGTTAAAGGCGACCCCCAGACTCACCGTCACGCCGGAGATATCACCCTCCACGGCTTTATAAGCCTGGCCTAGCGCATCACCAATACCTCGCACGGTGCCGATAAAGCCAATCGATGGAATGGCCCAGGAAATATAACGCACCATGGATAGCTCAGAATCGAGCCGATCGGCTTCGATATCACACTGCTCCCGCACAGATTCTGAAACCGCAGGAATTGACTGAGTCGTCGCAAATCGCTGAAGGGCGTTCATAAGTGCCCGAGGTAACAAAAAGTCTTGCTCCTCTTCGGGTAAAGCTTCAAGCAGCCGCGAGTACTCTCGGCTGTCTTGAGGTAGCAGGCTGGTGCCTGTGGGCACTTCTATGAGGCTTTTATTGAGCATGCTCTGCTCATCTCGGGTACGTTTGGCTTTCATGCCCATAATCGCGAGGGCCCAAATTAGCAAAATAAAACAGGCTTCTTGCTCAAGGTCTCGAATGACAATGGCGAGGGTGCGCTGAGTGACCACGTCTTCGCCCGCGGCCTGCATGGCCGCTTGAGCCATGAGCTGAGCATCTGCTGTAGGTCTTATGACGCCGATATAAACGCCGTGAACGACAATAACGGCAAGCAGGAGTGCAAAAACCTGATAGAGAAATTCATTGTTTAAACGCAGATTCATACGGGTTTAAGCCTTTTCAGATATCGACAGGGAAAGACACCGAGCTGTCTTCAGAAATACGTTCACTCGGCTCATATTTAAGGCTGGGCTTGGCGGTGGCCGCATTCTCGATGGGTGCTTCTTGCGGGTTCTGGCGGGAGCTGGTTTTGTCTGTTGATGATTCAGCTCCCGCTGCGGATTGGGGTAAGGGGACCTCCGGCGCTGCATCTTGTGCAGCAATAGAATGACTCAGTGCGATCATTAAAGCAGCCCCTAGCCACAGGGCGCGGTTAGAGATTTGCTGTTTATTCGGCATAGCGTGCAATCCTAAAGCCCAAATCGTCGCGCCCTGAAGCGCCATAGTCTCTGAAGGTTAATCTTAGCTCAGCCAACCGACTCAGCGCCCAGCTGGCACCTCTCACGGTGTAGTTATCACCTTTGAGGGCCCCCATGGGGTCTGTGGCCATCTTGGCATTGGCTGATGGAATAACGTAAACGTCGTGAACCCACTCAGCCACATTGCCTCCCATGTCGAACAGGCCCCGATGATTTTTTGGGAAACTCCCCACCGGTGCAGCGACAATGTAGCCGTCAGCATAGCCATTGAGGATGCGTCCTGTCACCAACGCTGAGGTGTTGTCGGCGACATTGACCACGGGAAGATTGGGGGGAAAATCGTCCCCCCAAGCAAACTTGCGATAGCCCTCACCTTCAACCCTTGCGGCAAAGGACCACTCAGCCTCACTGGGCAACCGGTAGCCCGTGCTCGATGGGTTGTAGCCGTCGATAATACCCTGGGTGTCCCGGTAAAATGGCGGTAGACCTTCCTTTATGCTCAGCCAATTGCAAAATCGGGCGGCCTGTTGCCAGCTGATTTTAACGACAGGCTGCTGCTCGCGATTGAGGCTGTTTCCTTCAATTTGTCCACTGTCATGGCTCTCTAAAAACAATCGAAACTGCGCGTTGGTGGTTTCAGCCGTTGCCAGGTAAAAAGCGCGCTCGAGGGTGACATTGTGTAAAACCTCGTTAGAGCGCCGGCCGGGCTCACGGCGTGAGGCCCCCATGCTGAAACTGTTCATCGGTTCGGCCAAGGGATCGATTAGCACCAAGGTTTGCCCCAGGGCCGATGTAATTTCAGGTTTTAGTGCGGCTTTTCGGGCGTCAGCCTCGGTCAGTAGCGCTACCGTCAATACCTGCTCTAAACCTTCTCGGGGTGTGACACGCAGACGCTGACTGGCGTAACCCGCCAACCTGACTTCAACCCGCTGCTCTACGGCGGGTAAGTCTAGGGCTTGGTTACCGCGGCCCTGAGAGCGGCCATTGATCAACAATTCGGCGTCTTTTGGGGTGAGCTCGAACGCTATGTTGCCGAGTTTAGGCTTAAGCGTAATAGCCCGACTTGCGGTAGCCCCTTTGTCTAAAGATAGGCTAAAGCTCTGCCGTGAGTAGCCCACTTTATTGAGCTGCAGCCGATGATCACGACCGGGAGCCAGCTCGATGGTGAGCGGCGTAAGACCCATAAATTCGCCGTTAACCGTGACATTGGCCGCGGTGGGGTTCGATTGCAGGTCCAGTACGCCAGCGGCGGGGACCAGCGTCACTGGCTCGAGGGTCTGATGAACGCCGGCGACGACGTTAAGGTCGATGGTGGCGTCAATATAACCGGGGGCACGTAAACTCAGTCGGTGCTTCCCGCTAAGGACTTCTATGGCCTCACCGGCCACAGCTCTTGGCTCG
>QXYP01000128.1:16284-16550 GCA_009886815.1 Halieaceae bacterium | reverse complement strand
CGTCTTTAAGGTGGTGGAGGCGACACCCAGCTGGTCGCGCTTGGCCCTATTGGCATAGGTGACAAAGCCGGTGCCCAATACCGCGGATGATCCTGGCTCTCTGATCATAGTGGAAGCGATCAACCCCCCGGTGCAAGACTCGGCAGTTGTCATGGTCTTGCCCTGATCTCGAAGCACTTCCTGCAATTTTTCGGCCAGTCGCGTGCTGCCCTTACCCAGTATGTGGTCACCAAAATCGGCTTCCAGTAAAGTGAGGGCCTCCTCTT
>QXYP01000128.1:0-16274 GCA_009886815.1 Halieaceae bacterium | reverse complement strand
GGCACCAGGAACGCTGAGCTTGAGTTCGAGCTGAGGCATACCGGCTCGAAAACCTAGCGTAACGGCACTGGGCCAGCGGTCTGCGTAGTTTTTGATGCGCTCTTCCACCGAGGACTCGCCAATTCCAAAAGTTTGCAGTCGCAAGATTTGCCGGGCTTCACCCCCTACCCGTGCTTGGAGGTGGGTTGTCAGGGTAGGTAGCATGGCCTCCAGCTCGCTGGGAACGCCCGGTGTCGTTAGCACCAAACAATCACCGATATCGATAGCAAATCCCAGTGCGCTGCCCAAGGGGTTGTGAATCAGCTGACAGCCTTGTGGTACCCAAGCCTGTTTGAGGTTCGCGGGGTTGGGGGCAATTCGGCGTCGAGCACACCAGTCCTCTACGTGAGCACGGGCTTCGGGGTTATCAATAAGTTCAGCGCCGGTCAGGCTAGCAATAACCTCACTGGTTAGGTCATCACGGGTAGGACCTAAGCCGCCATTTACAATAACGGCGGGGTACTCTGCACTCAGGCGCGCGAGTGCCCGTTGTAGCAATACCGGATCATCGCCCACGGTGCATTTTTCACCGATCTCAAGGCCGTGGTCACCGAGCCGGGTTGCGATCATGGCCGAATTACTGTCTACCGTGTCGCCAGACATGAGTTCGTTGCCAGTGAGCAGTAAAGCAATGCAGGGTGTGTCCATAGGGGTCTCTCCTCAAGAGCCCAAGGATAACCTGCTGTGCGGGTTAAACCCACGAGTGATCGCAGGCTTTTGAGGCTGAATTGACGGAGATCGTCTACACTAACGCCCACAGATTTTGGCTTTGGGGTATCCATGCATCGCGTTATTTTTAATCAGAAAGGAGGCGTGGGTAAGACTTCGATTACCTGCAATTTAGCGGCAATCAGCGCCAGCCAGGGGCTACGTACCCTGGTGATAGACCTCGATGTTCAGGGGAACTCAACCCATTACCTCATTGGTGCCGTCGATGCCGAGCAATATCCGGCCGAGGCCCAGGGGGTTGCGGGCCTCTTCAAGCAAACGGTGGGATCGCGCAATATGCGTAAGAACCCAGATTCCTTTGTTTGGGAGACGCCTTTCGAAAATTTATTTTTGCTGCCTTCCAGCCCTTATCTTGCCGAGATCGAAAAAGAGTTGGAGGCCCGTTATAAAATTTATAAATTGCGCGACGCGCTCATCAAACTTGATACCGAGTACGATCGCATTTATATCGATACGCCGCCAAATTTCAATTTTTATTCAAAGTCAGCATTGATTGCCGCTAGTCGTGTGCTGGTGCCCTTTGACTGTGATTCATTTGCGCGCCAGAGCCTGTATGAGTTGATGTCAAACATTGAAGAGCTGCAGGAAGATCACAACCCAGAACTTGAGTTGGAGGGCATTGTGATTAACCAATTTAATGGCCAGGCCCGACTGCCGGGAGAGCTGGTGGCTGAGCTGCAGTCAGAGGGCTTTCCCGTTATCGACAGCTTTTTGAGCAGTTCGGTGAAGATGCGCGAGTCCCATCACGAGATGCGACCGCTTATTCACCTTGCACCCAGCCATAAACTCACCCAGGCCTATGTCGCCCTCCACGAGGCCCTTGAAAAAGGCGTTAAAAAGCGTCGTCGAAGCTGAATGCCTTCGGATTTTTTTCGCGAATGCGCCCATTGATAGGTCGTGACAAGAAGCGCGGATTGGGACAAACCCTTTACCGATTTGGGGGGCTCAAGTTCACGAACAGACCGTCATGGGTGTGTTTCTCGTGCATTGGCGGGTTTTAAAAGTCTGCGCGGCCCGGTGTTCTGGGGAAGGGAATCACGTCGCGCACATTTTCCATGCCGGTAATGTAGGCCAGTAATCGCTCAAAGCCTAAGCCAAAGCCCGCGTGGGGTACGGTGCCGTAGCGGCGCAGATCGCGATACCACCATAAGTCTTCAAGGACGGCTTTTTCCATGCGACCTTCCAGCACATCGAGGCGTTCCTCTCGCTGACTTCCACCAATAATCTCTCCGATACCCGGAGCCAGTACATCCATTGCTGCTACGGTTTTACCGTCGTCGTTGAGGCGCATATAGAAGGCTTTAATGTCACTGGGGTAGTCGGTAACGACAATGGGTCGCCCCACATGTTGCTCAGCCAGATAGCGCTCGTGTTCTGAAGCCATGTCGATACCCCAGTGAACGGGGAATTCAAAGGATTCACCACAGTTTTCGAGGATGGAAATAGCCTCGGAATAGCTCATTCGCTCAAAGTTTGAATCGACAATACCCTGAAGCCGTTGCAAAACGGTGTCATCGATTCGCTGTTGGAAAAAAGCCATGTCATCGGCGCAGTGTTCTAAAACTTCGGCGATAATATGTCTTAGCAAGCCTTCTGCCAGAGCTGCATTGTCGTTGAGGTCAGCAAAAGCGATCTCAGGTTCCACCATCCAAAATTCAGCAAGGTGTCGGGTGGTATTAGAGTTCTCCGCTCTAAATGTTGGGCCAAAGGTATAAACCCGAGACATCGATAAGCAGTGAGATTCCACCGCGAGCTGGCCAGAAACGGTGAGGAAGGCCTCGCTGGCGAAAAAGTCCTGGCTATGATCAACACTGCCATCGGGATTGCGCGGCAGGTTGGCGTAATCCAGTGTGCTCACCCGAAATAGCTCTCCCGCCCCTTCACAATCGCTGGCAGTGATGATGGGTGTGTTGACCCAGTAGAAGTCTTGACGGTGAAAATACTCGTGTATCGCCCTTGCGAGTACGTGCCTTACCCGCGTTATCGCGCCAAACGTGTTGGTGCGGGTGCGCAGGTGCGCCTGGGTGCGAAGGTATTCAAACGTGTGTCTTTTCTTGGCAATGGGGTAGCTCTCCGGGTCATCAACCCAGCCCACAACAATGACATCCGTCGCCTGAATTTCCACGGATTGGCCCTTGCCTTCAGAGACCACCAGTTGCCCTGTAATTTCAACCGCACACCCTGTGCCCAGTAGCAGCACCTCGTCGTTGTAGTTTGATAGCGTATTGGGGACAACCGCCTGAATGGCGTCAAAGCAAGTGCCATCATGGATCGCGAGAAATGAAATGCCCGCCTTGGAGTCGCGCTTACTGCGAAGCCAGCCTTTTACCGTTACCGATTGGCCCACTTGTTTGGGGTCAGCAAACAACGATTTTATGGTTAACCATGTGCTCATCATGAGCTCCTTAAGGTCTGGGACAGGATTGAGATCGCACAGCGGAGCCTCACAAGATCAGTGGCTCTAGCTTACTCTTTGGGTGGCTTGAGGGCACACCCAGGCGTGAGTTCAAACTGGGGTGCGGTGCCACTGCCCACATCGGGGGTACCTTGATAGTCGACCTCCACCGTCTGCCCCAGCTGTAGCTTGCGGGTTGACGAGGTTAGGCTCGCTGTCCATTTATCAAAACTGAATTTCTCGGGGTCTTTCCGCAGATCGACCTGCCCCTCTAGCCCCAATTCGGACAGTCGAACAGTGAATCCCGCGCTCGTGACATGGGCCACCTCACCGGTGTAGTGAGTGTCCCCTGCTGATTTACAGCGATCAAGATAGTTGCCGGTTAGCCAGCGTTCGGCGGCCTGAGTGGCGCCTCGGCCTCGGGCTATGGCGGCAGCAGTATGCTGTAGTTGTAGGTCTGTAACTGTGTCGCCCGGGTTATTGGCGAGGACTCGTTTAATTTGTCGGTGGGTCAAAAAATCGACATATTTACGCAGGGGCGAGGTGAAGTTGGTGTACGCGTTAAGCGCCATGCCCATATGCTCAGCCGGTGCTGTGCTGAAGACGGCTCGGGTCAGCAGTCGGTTAACCATGCCACGCAAGGGCAGGGTATGAGGGGCATTGAGGGCACTAAATATTTGCTGGTAACCCGCTACGGTGTGGGTGGGAATGTCAGTCAGATCCGGAAGGTAACGCTTTAAAAATTCTTGTGCCTCACTGGCTCGATCTTTGCGAAACCCGGGGTGCACAACGAAGGGACCGGTAGCCTCTGCCATGGCCAAAAAGTGTGCTGCGCTTCTGTTAGCCGCAATCATGCACTCTTCTACCAAGTGCTGTGAGGCCAGCTTTTCAGCGGTTTCAATGCTCCCGATTTGACGCTCGTCATTAAGTTGCCAGCGATACTCCGTGCGGTCCTCCATCACCAACTCGTGATTTTCACGGTGACTACGCAGCGCGCGGTAGGCTTGTACTAGCGCTTCCAAAGGGTTTGACCAGGCGATCAGTTGATCGTTGTGACCGGTGACGTATCGATCGACTGCGGCATAGCTCAGTTTGGCTTTGGACTGAATTTTTGCCAGGATAAATTCGTAGCTGCCCACTTTGCCGGCATCACTGACGTTGATCTTACAAACCAGAGAAGGGCGGATTTCACCCTCTGAGAGTGCGCAGAAATCTCGACCAATCGCTTCAGGCAGCATTGGCAAGACGTCGCCATGAAAATAAGTGGATGTCGCGCGGGAGGTTAGCGCCTCGTCGAGCCCTTCCATTCCATCGAGGTAGGCGGTGGGGTCGGCAACGGCGACGTACAGTACCCAGCCCTCGCTGGTAACCTCGGCATATAAGGCATCATCAATGTCTTGGGTTCGAGCCGCGTCAATAGAGACAAAGTTCAGATGACAGAGATCTACACGCTCCGGGTCAGCAAGCGGGCTGCGATCCTCGGCAAATTTTACCCAGGCAGCTGTCTCTTTGTCGTTCCATGCCCAGGCTAGCCCCATTCGCGCGGCGCAATAACGGTTCTCCAGCCCAGGCGTTCCGGGTGAGCCAAATACTGACAAGATTTTGGCAGAGGGTTTGCCCTCTTTGAAAGGGTGGCGCATGAGTGCGCATTCAACCTTGTCCCCGGGTTTTGCGCCGTTTCGGGCGTGGGGCGGAATAAATAGCCAGCGCTTAAGGTCGTTGAGATCGGGCTCGACAAAAACGGCCTTACCCTTAACCACAAGGGTTCCGACAAACCGATCTAGCGTACTGCTTATGAGTCGCTCAACATCGGCAACCGTTCGGCCATCCTGACTTTTTTTGCCGCCTTTGCCCTTTTGAGTGGCGGGGCGAATGCAAATGCGCACTTTGTCACCGGGAAGGACTTTTAGCATTTCATCGGGTGGGATGAAGATTTCACGACCATCGTCGACAACAGCGAAACCGTAGCGATTTTGCGTACCTTTTACAGTGGCTTCAGCGTACTCTTTTTCCGCCTCTATTTGCTGTTTCAGGCCCTTTAATTGGGCCATGGCGTCGTTGTTCAGCATGGCCGTTTGGAGCTCCCGGGTATCGCAGCTGTCATCAAAGACGAATCTGACCACGGGCCAGATTCAAAGTAGGCGTGAATGCTAGCGAAATTTCTGTCTGCTGTCAGCGTCTGACGCACTTCTTAGCGTTAAATTACTCACCGCGTTGACAGTAGGCACGTCGAGCGCTTTACTGGGGGCAGGCCGAAAATTAATGAGTAGGGCGGATATTGTTTGATAAAACGAGCTGATCCACGGTGGGTTCTCCACAGCAACCAGTTCATGACGACTTCGCAACCTTTTGAAGGCAGGCAGGGCTCACCCATCGGTGCCCTCCTCGATAAAACCTTTACCTCCGATCAAATTTCTACTGCTAAGGAGTCTTCCTATGGAAGCGATTGATGCTGCTTGTCATGATGAAACCCCTGTTGTGGTGTTGTCTGGGCGCAAAACCTACGTGCTCGACACCAATGTGCTGCTGCATGATCCTACCGCGGTGGCTGCCTTTATGGAGCACCGTGTGGTTATTCCCATGACCGTTCTTGAAGAGCTGGACCATATTAAGGACAGACGCGATAAAACGGTGAGTCGAGAGGCGCGGATTGCCATTCAAATGATTGAAAAAGTCGTGGGGAGCGCCAGCCCCGGAGCGACTCAGGCAGGTGTCGAAATTCCGGGCTCAAATTTCAATGGGCCCTTGGGTACGCTCGCTATTTATCCTGACCAGTTGATTCAAGAGGACGGGATCGTGCCCTTTCTCAATGCGACACAGGATCAGGCTAACGATAATCGTATTATTAATGTCGCGCTAAAGTTGCAGGCTGAGCAGCCCGACTCTGTGGTTTGCTTGGTGACGAAAGATATTAATATGCGTATCAAAGCCAAAGGTTCAGGGCTTAACAACGTCGAGGATTACCGGCACGACCGTGTGTTAGATGACATCGACTTGCTCTCAACGGGTTATGAGCACTTCAGCGGCGATTTTTGGTCAACCATTGCCGAGGTAGATACGGTTCGAGAAGACAGTATCACCCTGCACCGCCTTGCAAGGGCAGCCCTGCCTAACGCTTACCCCTGTCAATTTGTCTACGATGATGAAAAGTTTTTGGCCTATGTGGTCAGGCTTGATGATGAATTTGTCTATCTGCGCGTGGACAGCCGGGATAATTTGATGAACCAGCGTTTTTGGGGGCTGGCGCCGAGAAATTTGGAACAGGCTATGGCGATGCGCCTATTGGACGATGGCGATATCGACATGACGGTTCTTACGGGCCCTGCAGGTTCTGGTAAAACACTGCTTGCCTTGGCCTATGGTCTGCACGCCATTTTAGAGCAGCGAAAGTTTTCCAAGTTGATTGTGGCCCGCTCAACGCCACCGATCGCCGAGGAGATTGGATTCTTGCCGGGAACTGAAGAGGAGAAAATGGCACCCTGGTTGGCTGCCTTTGAAGATAACTTGGAGATATTGCACGGCTCTGATGAGTCCGCTAACGGCAGTATCGATTACGTGAAAGAGCGTGCCAACATTCAGTTTAAGTCGCTCAATTTTATGCGCGGTCGCTCGTTTAACAATGCCTACATTATTATTGATGAAGCACAGGGGCTGACTCAGTTTCAGCTGAAATCGATCATCAGCCGGGTGGGCGCCGACTCGCAAATTGTCGTGCTGGGTAATCTGGCTCAGATCGACAACAAGTATATATCGCCGCTAACCTCAGGGCTGACCTACCTTGTAGAGCGGGTTAAAAGCTACCCGCATGCCGGCACCATGTTTATCAACGGTATTTTACGCTCAAGGTTGGCCGCCTTTGCTGAGGAAAATCTTTGAGGTAAAAGTTAATCAGCCAGTTCGGCTTTGACCTTAACCGTAGCGCCTACCTCAGCGGCCCAGGTGAGCGGCTGTGGGGTGAGTAAAATAACGGTGGAGCCCAAGAAAAATCGACCCACCTCGTCCCCCGCGGCAAAGGTTGGAGCGTCATCGGCACTCCAATGGGTTTCTCTGATGGTCGCTGGAGCGGGGGCTTCGACACCACCCCAAACCGTCTCTATACCGGCCACAATAATGGCACCGACGAGCACGAGAACCAGCGGGCCATCGACAGTATCGAAATAACACACCAATCGCTCATTTCGGGCAAACAGCCGATCGACCGTCTGCGCCGTGCTTTTATTGACGGCAAACAGATCTCCGGGCACATAGCGGGTGCGTCGTAATGTCCCGGTGGTGGGCATGTGGATCCGATGATAATCCTTTGGTGATAGATAAATGGTGGCAAAACTGCCGTTATCAAAATCTTGCGCAGCTAAAGAATCACCCCCGAGCAAAGCGCTTGCGGTGTAATTTCGGCCTTTAGCCTGAATCATGGCTCCGTCGGTTATGGGTCCTCTTTGGCTGAGCTCACCGTCAGCGGGCATGACCCAACGGCTTGTCGCGAGAGGACGCGCGTCGCTTTTGAGTGCCCGTGTGAAAAATGCGTTGAAGTGGGGGTAGTCTTCGGGCCTTTCGATCTCGGCATCTTTCAATGAGACGCCGTAACTGCTCATAAAAGCCTTAACCAGTGCGTTTTTTAGCCAGCTTGGGCTTTGTAGGTGGCCAAGCCAGCCTGCGGCCCGTGACAGGTGGTGTTGGGGGAGTAGCGATTGCAGTACGGCGAAAAATTTCATAAATAGATAAACATGATAGGTGAAGTTGGGGGTATTCTAGCCGTCCCTGACCTCAGGTTCAGTGAATTTAGACTATGAAAACAGCGTTTGCGCAAAATACTCGCCGGTTAAGCTTTACTGGCACTGCTTGCTTTGGATTTTTAGGCGTCATTACTTGGATGATTGCTATGCCGCTGCAGGCCGAAACCGCTGCGGGAGACTCCACGACTTTACCTTCAGAGGGGGCGGTCACGGAAACCTCGTTATCGGACCCGGCAGAATCAAAGTCTGAAGCCAAGTCATCAGACGGAGTGGCGCCATCGGATCAGATGGTTGAATCTGAAGGGCTCGCGCCCTCCGAAGGCACCTCATGGATGGATGCCGGGCACGGCCTTGTGACAGAAAGGGCCGATGACCTCACGCAGTGGTTTGACGCTTATTTTGGGGGAGGCGACTCTGAGGATGACGAGGCTTATTCACGATTGCGACTGCGAGTCAGCAATGAGCGGGATGAACGTCTCGGTAACGATGTTCGCTTTCGCTTGGGCGGCAAGGTTAACTTGCCGCAAATCTCTAAGCGACTTGATTTGGTATTTCAGGGTGATGACCCGCTCAATGACATCAATGGTGAACAAGATGAGTCGCAGTCTAGGGTTGCCCTCGAATTAAAAGTTAACCGCTTAGAAGACATGGACGTCGATTTTAAGCTTACCTTGGGTGTGGGCTCGAACGGCCCGAAACCGGGCGTCAAATTTACCTATCAGCGTGATTTGAGCGAGCGTAACAGCCTGCGGTTTATTGAGCGCGTTCAGTTTGATGCCGGCGACGGCACTACCAGCACATCCCGTTTGCTGCTAGATCACCAAATTAGCGAGCAGCAACTTATTCGCAGCTATTCCCGCGCCTTGTACGGCAGTAGTACTGATGGGCTGGAATTGAGCACCAGCCTGCAGTGGATCAATTTTTGGAATGCAGACCGGGCAAATGGTGGTCCAACCGAACGCGGCCTCATGATCTATGGTGAAGTCTGGGGTGCAACAGAGCCTTACGAGTATGTGTCTAACTACAAGCTTGGCTTTAGATACCGGCGTCAAACCTATCGTGATTATCTGTTCATAGAATTTGAGCCTAGCTACAACTGGCGCGTCGATGAACCTTACGACAACCGCGAGGGCGCTTGGAAAGTTGAACTGCGCTTCGAATTTTTGCTGTTTGAGGATTTACGCAGGGATCAAAGCAGTTCTTAAGTGCGCCAAAGGCGCTTCATCAGCGCAGAAACGGTAGGTCAGCTCAAAGCAGCGGAGGAGGTCTCAATGCGCCATAGTGAGGCTTGCCGCGTAACAATTTACTGACCCATCGACGATACGATTTGTCGATAACTGGCTAGCCGCTCCGCGCTGATTTCCCCCCGGTCATGGGCTTCGAGAATCGCGCAGCGGACCTCATGGCTATGACTACAATCGCGAAAGCGGCACAGGCCCAGTAGGGGCTCAAATTCGGCGAAGCCGGCAGCCACGGCATCTTTGCTTAAGTGACTGAGGTGGAATTCCCGTACCCCCGGAGAGTCTATTAGGCGACCGCCTCCGGGTAGGTGGTAAAGCGCTGCGGCGGTCGTGGTGTGGCGGCCCAATCCAACAGCGTCAGAAAGGGCGCCAATGCGAATCTCCAAATCGGGTAATAGCCTCTGAATTAATGATGACTTGCCAACCCCGGACTGCCCGACCAACGCAACGGTTTGTGTGGCCACCATGCCCAACAAGGCTTCAGCCGCTGGATCGCTAAGTCGATCAGTGGTTAATACCTCAATGCCCAGCTCACGATAAATTTCGGCGAGTTGAAGTGCCGATGGCTCTTCGGATAATAAATCAGCTTTATTGAGCACCAGACTGGTTTCGATACCGGCGTGGCCGGCCGCCACCAAATAGCGGTCTATTAAATTGGCTTGAGCGAGTGGCTGAGGTGCAATAACGATCAGTAGGCGGTCGATATTGGCAGCTATGGGTCTCAGTGCACCCTGGCTGTTGGGTCTGGAGATCACCGTTCTACGGGGTAGCAAGGCTTCAATCACCCCCTGCTCACCTTGTGGTGTCCAAACAACCTCATCACCTGCTACGGGGTCTTCGGTGCGGCGACGAAGGGTGGTCGTTAGGCGGTCGCCATTTTCAGTCTCAATGAGTACCTGTTTGCCAAAGCGCGCTATAACCAGCCCCGATTCACCCCCCGATTCGCTATCAGTTCGGTAGCGGTCTTGTGCCGCCTCAATGCGGCGGTGCTGCTGTTTGCTGAGTCGTTGTTTGGACATGGATTTAGTGTACTGCGTCCCGACCGATCATGTGAGTGAAGTTTTAAATGCCTAGGTGGGACCTCTGATAGACTGACGCCAACGGAGGACGTTATGTCAGATGCACAAAATCTCATTTGGGTTGATCTAGAAATGACGGGGCTCATACCCGAGCAGCACCGCGTTATTGAGATGGCCACCATCGTCACCGATAGTGACTTAAATGAGCTGGCTCAAGGGCCGGTGATCGCCATTCATCAAAGTCAGGGGGAGCTTGACGCAATGGATGAGTGGAATACCAGTCATCATACAGCGTCCGGGTTGGTGAAGAGGGTCGGCGAGAGTGAATATGACGAGCATCGAGCTACACGAGAAACCTTGGCATTCCTCGAGAAATGGGTGCCAGCGGGGAGCTCACCGATGTGTGGCAATTCAATTTGCCAGGATCGACGGTTTATGGCCCGCCATTTGCCCGATCTTGAGGCCTTTTTCCATTATCGAAATTTAGACGTCAGCTCCCTGAAAATTCTTGCCAGTCGCTGGCGGCCAGATTTACCCGGCTTAAAAAAGCGCAACGTGCACTTAGCCCTCGACGATATTAGAGAGTCAATAGAGGAACTGCGTTACTACCGTGACAATTTTCTTCAAGTGCCGTCTTTATAGATCAGCTTGACTGCGATGCTGTGCCAGGGCCCAGGCGACGTGTTCCCTGACTAAGGGAGAGGGATGTTCGAGGCGATGATTTAGGGCGGCGAGCACCTCTGGAGAGGTGGCTGCGTTGCCTAACGCAATGGCAATGTTTCGCAACCAGCGCTCGTGACCAATGCGACGAATGGGTGAACCTTGCAGGCGCGTGTCAAAGTCCTGCTCGGTCCAAGCGAACAAGCGCGTCAGCGCTTCTCGGTCGAGGTTGTGGCGCGGGGCAAAATCGGCCTCCGCAGTGGGCTGCGCAAATTTATTCCAAGGGCACACCAGTTGGCAGTCGTCACAGCCATAAATGCGGTTGCCCATGAGCGGACGCAGAGCCGGATCAATGGAGCCCTGGTGCTCAATGGTGAGGTAGGAAATACATTTCCTGGCATCGAGGACATGGGGCGCCACGAAGGCTTGGGTAGGACAAATATCGAGACAAGCCGTGCAGCTGCCGCAGTGCTTGACCGCTTTGGGTGGGTCATGGGTAAAAGGAATGTCGGTATATATTTCACCGAGGAAAAACCAGGAGCCCGCCCGTTCGTTAATGAGCATGGTGTTTTTGGCGATCCAACCCAAGCCAGATTGCTCGGCCAGGGCGCGCTCTAGGACCGGGGCACTATCGACAAAGGCGCGGTACTGCCCAGAACCCAGTTCAGCTTCGATCCGCTTTGCCAGTCGCGCGAGTCGCTGCCGCATAAGCTTGTGATAGTCGCGGCCTAGGGCATAGCGCGAGATGTAGGCTTGGTCATTCTGACCTAAAACCACCTCGGGATCGGCGGCAGCCTCGGGTAAGTAGTCCATCCGCAGGGTGAGCACTGTGCAGGTGCCGGGAATGAGGTCAGCGGGACGGGCTCGTGTAAGGCCATGCCGCGTCATGTAGTGCATGTCGCCCTGATAGCCTGCGTCCAACCATTTTTGCAGGTAGCCCTCGTGCTCATTCAGGTCTACCCCGGTGATGCCCACCTGCTGAAAGCCCAATTCCTGAGCCCATTGGTCCAGTTGTGACTGGATCGCCGCAAGGGTGTCTGTGTGTGTTTCGGTAGGGGCCATTGGCGCATTCTGACAGACCCAGATTCCCCCGTCGTGCTAATGCTTCGGTACACTTGCGCAATGACAGATATGATCGAACTCACAATTGACTTGCCCGATGAGCACAGCACCATCGATTTTGGGGCTAGACTGGCTCAGAGCTGTAAGCCCCCCATGAGGATTTACCTTAGCGGCGAGCTTGGCGCTGGGAAGACCACGTTGAGTCGTGGCTTCATTCGCGGATTGGGGCACGTGGGCAGTGTGAAAAGCCCGACCTACACCTTGGTAGAGCCCTATGAGTTTGATGATGCTATGGTTTTTCATTTTGACCTGTACAGAGTCGCAGACCCAGAAGAGTTAGCTTATATGGGATTTGATGACTACTTGATGGCGCCGGCGCTGCTGTTGGTCGAATGGGCAGAGCGCGGTGGAGACTGGCTGCCGCCGCCGGACTTGTTGATTCATTTGTCGTCCCTCGATGGGGGTAGGCAGTTGACCCTAAGCGGACGTTCGCAGCAGGGTAAGCGGGTATGCCAACAGTTAATGGCGTAGGGCTAGGGTCTTCTACTCGTTACAAATTTGCGCCTTGTTTTGAACTCGCGTGCAAAACAAGGGGACATAGGGCTAATATGCCCGGTAAACAGTGAGCGTGCACTTGGCGTCAGGGCGAAAAAAATGTGGCAATAGGGCGATACCTGCGGGCGCGCTGCTGTGTCTTTTTTTTCTGACCACAATGCCGCTGCACGCGGCAGATATTCTCGATGTGCGATTGTGGCGAGCCCCCGACCACACTCGGGTTGTGTTTGATCTTTCAGAGCCCATTTCGCACTCGATCCTTGAGCTCGATAACCCCAGACGCCTTGTTATCGATGTGGCGAATGCGCGCTTGATCAATGCCCTGACCAATTTGCCATTGGAAAATACACCGATTGCTCGGGTGCGTTCAGGGGTGCGTGAAGGCCATGATTTGCGCATTGTCTTTGACCTCAATGGCAAAGTGCGCCCCAAAAGCTTCCCGTTACCACCCAATGAGCGGACCGGCCATCGGTTGGTTCTGGACCTTTTTGACGCGGGCGTTAAGGCTGTCGAGGTTGAGGCGGTGAAGAGTGTGGATCAACTGTCAGATCGGCGCGATATTATTGTGGCTATTGATGCCGGTCACGGTGGCGAAGACCCTGGGGCTTTGGGCCCCAAAAAACTGTATGAGAAAAAAGTGGTTCTGGCGATAGCGAAAAAATTAAACGCTCGACTTGAAAACACGCCGGGCTTAAAGCCTGTGATGATCCGCGATGGTGACTACTACGTGAGTCTCCGTGGTCGGCGGGACTTGGCGCGCAAGTCACAGGCTGATTTATTTGTCTCGATTCACGCTGATGCTTTCCGTCAGGCTTCAGCCAATGGCGCTTCGGTTTATGCGCTGTCGACTAAAGGCGCTTCCTCTACCGCGGCGAAGTATTTGGCTGATCGAGAGAATTCTGCTGACCTGGTGGGGGGTGTGAGACTGTCTGATAAAGACGATATGTTGGCAGGGGTACTGACCGATTTGTCCATGACAGCAACGCTTGATACTAGCTTAAGTTTGGGCGCCAGGGTTTTGGCTGAAATCGGAGGCTTCGCCAAGCTCCATAAAAAAAAGGTTGAGCAAGCCGGGTTCGCCGTGCTGAAAAGCCCTGATATTCCTTCTATATTAGTGGAGACCGGTTTTATTTCTAATCCAGCCGAGGCCAGTCGACTCGACTCGTCTGGTTATCAGGACAAGATGGCCAGTGCCATACACAGCGGGGTTTTGACTTGGTTCAAATCGCACCCACCCGCGGGAACCCTACTGGCCTGGCAAAAGGGTAATCAGTCAGATGGACGGGTCTATGCGGTTGCGCGGGGCGATACGCTCTCTGAAATCGCTGCCCGATATCAAGTGAAGGTCGATACTTTGAAAACGGCCAACGGGCTGAGTGGGTCAACCATTCGTATCGGCCAAATATTAAAGATACCCGACGTCCAATGACTGAGCATCGAATTCACAAACTGGCGACCCGCCTTGCTAACCAGATCGCTGCAGGGGAAGTGGTAGAGCGCCCGGCCTCAGTGATCAAAGAAGCCATTGAAAATAGTCTCGATGCCGGCGCCTCAAGAATCGATATTGATTTGGAATCGGGTGGCGTCCAGCTGATGCGTGTTCGTGACAACGGCAGCGGTATATCGGCTGACGACTTAAGCTTAGCCTTAGCTCGGCATGCGACGTCTAAAATTGACTCCATAGACGATCTCGAAGCTGTGGGCACGCTGGGTTTTCGAGGGGAGGCCCTCGCTTCGATTGCTTCGGTATCGCGCCTGAGTTTAACGAGTAATGCGTCAGATCACGCGGCGGCGGGCATGATTGCCCAGTCAGAGGGGCGGGACATGACGGTCACGGTAAGCCCTGCTCCCCACCCGGGTGGCACCACCCTTGAGGTTCGAGATCTCTTTTACAACACGCCGGCCAGGCGCAAATTTTTGCGCACTGAAAAAACCGAGCTGGGTCATATCGACGAAGTGTTCAAAAGACAGGCATTGGCTAGAAGTGATGTCGCCTTTTCACTGCGACACAACGGTAAAACGCTTCACAGTCTTAATAGCGCCACTGACCAAGCGGGCCGCGAACGACGGATTGCAACCGTATGCGGATCAGCATTTATGGAACAGTCCGTTGCTTTAACCCGTGAGGCGGGACGATTTTCGCTGCATGGATGGGTGGGTCTGCCCACGTTTTCTCGCAGCCAAGCGGACTTACAGTATTTTTTCGTGAATGGTCGCGTCATTCGCGACAAGCTGGTGACCCACGCGATCAAGCAGGCCTACCGCGATGTGCTTTTTCATGGTCGTCACCCCGCGTATGTCTTGTTTTTAGAGGTCGACCCTGCGGTGGTCGACGTCAACGTACACCCGACCAAACATGAAGTTCGGTTTCGGGAAGGTCGAGAGGTTCACAGTTTTATTTTCAGCACGTTGCATCGAGCGCTGGGCGATCTCCGCCCGGGTGATGGCGGGGCTGCTGTTGATACTGGGGTTACTCATGAACAAGGTGGGCTGGGTTGGCCAACAACACCTCAGCAGGCGCCCATGGGCTTGTCTAATCCTCAGGGAGGCGTCTGGCAATCCGAGGTGCCAGCGGGCGGCGCAAATCTCGATGCCTTGTCGCGTCTTTACGCTGCGCCAGCTTCTTCTGGCAGTGGTTACGGCACCTCGGTCATGGAGCGGCCTCACCCCAACGGTGATGAGTCAGAGGTGCCGCCTTTGGGGTTTGCCTTGGCGCAACTGCACGGGGTGTTTATTTTGTCCGAGAACGCTGAAGGGCTGGTGTTAGTCGATATGCACGCCGCTCATGAGCGCATTACTTACGAGCGACTCAAGCGTATGCGGGACGATAGCGGCATTAAGACTCAACCCTTACTGGTGCCGCAAATGATCACTTTGTCATCCCGTGAGGTGGCTGCTGCTGTCGAAATGTCGGAGGCTTTAGTGGCTTTGGGGTTGGTGCTCGATGCAACCGGCGATGAGCAATTGGTTATTCGCGAGGTGCCTATTGCACTCATCGGTGGCGGCATTGAAGCGCTTGTTCGAGATGTTCTCGCCGATATGCTGGCATTTGGAACCTCAGACCGCATCGCTGCCCATGAAGATGAACTGCTGTCTACCATGGCTTGTCACGGGTCTGTGCGAGCCAATCGGCGATTAACGGTACCTGAAATGAACGCCTTACTCCGGGATATGGAAATGACCGAGCGGTCAGGGCAGTGTAACCATGGCAGACCCACCTGGGTTCAGTTGGGCATGCAAGATTTGGACAAGCTGTTCTTAAGGGGACGTTGATTGGCGGCATCACCTTTACTTTGTGTGATGGGTCCTACCGCAGCGGGCAAAACCGACCTGGCAATTTCGCTAGCGCAGTCGTTAAACGGGGAATTAATCTCGGTGGATTCTGCGCTGGTGTACCGGGGCCTGAATATTGGCACGGCCAAACCGGACTTTCCCCACCACCTCATCGATATTAGAGAGCCTAGTGAGCCTTATAGCGCGATGCAATTCGCGCGGGACGCCACGGCTGCGATTGCTGATATCAGGGCTAGAGGGCGGCTGCCTATTTTGGTGGGTGGCACGATGCTTTACTTTCGGGCGTTGCTTGAGGGGCTTGATGACATGCCTGCCAGTGACCCCGCAGTGCGGCAGAAAATAGAGGCCGATGCAGCACTAGAGGGCTGGCCGGCCATGCACGCGCGGTTGGGTCTCGTTGATCCTAACTTAGCGGCGCGGCTGCATCCTAATCACAGTCAGCGAATAGCCCGGGGCCTAGAGATCTGGCAGATGACCGGAAAACCCCTGAGTGACTGGCAAAGTGGTAACGGCAATGGTGGGCTGGGTGAAACGCCTATTTCACTCG
>QXYP01000127.1 GCA_009886815.1 Halieaceae bacterium | reverse complement strand
CGAGGCCCACGCTGCCAAAAACGCCGCAAAACATATGCGTCTGGCTGTTGCTCAGTAGTCCAGCATTTAAATTCATCGTTTTATCGTTTCGTAAATGCGTGACCCATTGGTCAAAGCTGGGTTTTCCGTCAACCAGCGATTTTGTGGGCTGAGAGGTATCTGTTGTGCCATGCACCGTCTTTTTTAGCGCTCCTTTTATTTTCTCGGCAACACCGGCTGAGCGCATCTCAAAACCGTAAACTGAGCGGATCCGAAGAATGGGGTGCCGCACAAACAGCGCTGCGATTGCATTATGTTCGAGGTCGGTGGGTACGGGGAGGCGAATGCTGTGCGAGGAAAATGCGATCTTGTTGGGATTCCTTCGTATGACCTTGAGTAGTTCCTGTTGGTTAAACAGGGTGTAAGGAAACGGACCGTCAAAGCACAGATGCGCGTCTTGGTAGTTTGCAGTCAGGAGCTCGTCAAAAGAGGTGCCGCTATTTTTAAAGGTATGGTAGTGGACAATCACCGAGCGTTTTTCTTTCATACAGTGTGTGGCCTTATTAAGCGCTAGCTGATAACAAACTGCTGCTGATAATGGCCCGCCCGGCAGGATTCGAACCTGCAACCTACGGCTTAGAAGGCCGTTGCACTATCCGGTTGTGCTACGAGCGGCTGGGGCGGCAGTATGCCATTGCTGATCAGCCTGCCCAAGTAGCAAATGCGGACATTTTGTAGGACCCAGGCGTCTGGTCCCGTTTAGGGTTTCACGAGCGGTAAAGTGTGAGCTGCGGCCTTGGCCTCTAGCGACCTAGTCAAGGAGGCGTGTTGTCGATGCCGGCGGGTCCGGTGAGAAGTGCTGATGTAGCTTCCACTAATATGTTTGTCGCTTGGGCCGACTTATCAAACAGGTCTAGCAGTTGATTTCCCTCGAGCGTGGCTACGCCATGAGCCAGAGCCCAGAGCTGTGTGGCTAGCTTCAAGGCTGTTTGTTGTCCTGCGGGACAAAGTTTTTGATTGCCGCTCTGAGTGAGGTGCTTTTCAACGGTCGCCAGCAACAGAGAAAACCCAACGCTTTTATGGGCAAGATTCTGTCGCTCAGGTGCCATTTGCCCGTGGTCTTCCCACATAAGGGAAAAAAACGCGCGCTTTTCCCTCGCATAATCTAGGTATGTCAGTCCCATAGCGGCAATAGCGGTGACGGTATTTGAATCGTCTATGTACTTTAGCTGCGTTTTTTCCATGGCTTCATGCAGACCCATGAAGGCAAGATCTCGCACCTTATCAAGAAGGTCATTTTTGTCGTGAAAATGCCGGTAAGGTGCAGCACTGCTAACCCCGGCTCGTTTCGCAGCATCTGTGATACTGAACGACAGGGAGCCCTGCTCCTCGATGAGCGCGGCGGCAGCTAAAATCAATGCGTCACGGAGGTCCCCGTGATGGTAGCCACTGTTAGCTTGGCTCATGCGCCTGCGGCCTCGGTTTGGCTCAGCTTTCCTGACGTCTGCTGACCCCGAACAGTGAGGTAAAACAGTGGTGGCACTAAGAAGAACGATATGATCGTAGACAGCAATACACCGCCAGCGATCGCCATTGCGAAGGGGGGCCAGAATCGGCTGCCCTCGAGGATTAGCGGCAAGAAGCCGCCAAAGGTTGTCACGGTTGTCGACATAATATGGCGGCTGGAATCGCGGACTACGTTGACAACGGCCTCAGGATCGCCACTCGCTGCTCCAAAATTTTGTTGCAGGGCAGTAAGAATAATGATCGCGGCATTAATAGACACTCCAACAGAGCCGATAACTCCGATAAGCGGGTTTATGCCCAAGGGATAGCGGAAGAGTGCCAGCGCAAACAGGCTAAGACCAAAGGAGCAGCCGCAAACCAATAAGGCGATGGCAGACAGTCGCCATGAGTTGAAGGTCAGTACAATGGTTGCCATTAGAGCGGCCATGATAATACCCAAAGGTGCCATCAGATCCTCGACAACACCTGCGCGCTCGTCGGTATCGCCGCCAAAACTATAGTCATAGCCCGGAGGCAATTCGATAGGATCTGCAGCCAATTGTGCGCGAAGTACCTTCAAGGCTTCTTCTGGCAACACACCTCGCATTAAAAAGGCCTGTACACGATTGAGTCGCTCGCCATTTTCTCGGGTAATAGGGCTGTCATCGGGCTCAAGATGTGCTGACCCCAAGGCGCTTAGCGGTACGGCTTGAACGCCTGATGCTGATCCTTGCACCGGTATGCGCAAACTCTGTAATAGGTTGCTGTTTGACCAGTCGCTTCGAACAAGTCGGGCGCGCACGGGTAAACGTTCCGTATCTTCAAGAAGTTCTCCTCCTAGGCGCCCCCGTAAAGCGGCATCGAGGGCATTTGCTACCTGCACCCGACTGAGTCCCACTTGCTTTAACTTGTCCTCTTCTAATTTGAAGACGAGTTTGGGTGGTCCTGCCTCCATGGACACTTTGCTGTGAGTAACGTCCGGGAGGGCGTCCATGCGCTGTCGGAACTGTTCACCCAGTGCCTGTAATTTTTTGACATTGGGCCCTGATATTGTGATCTCAAGAGGAGACTCAACGGGTGGTCCTTGATCAATGCCTCTGACAATAATTTGGGCGGCGGGATAGTCCCGATCCAGTTGACGTTGCAGGCGCCGGATTAAAGCATCGGTAGCATTTTCGTCAGTGGTAAGGATCAGTGACTCCATCCAGCTGGGGCGCCCCTTTTTGTTGGATCGCATGTTGTAATAAAAAGCAGGGGCGCTCTCACCAATAGTCCAATCCACTCGTCGAATTAAGGCTTCTTTAGCGAGGTCGGCATCGATCTTTTTTGCCAGACTTAGGGCGTCATCGATAGACGCACTTTCAGCCAGAGTGACCTGCAGGTAGAGCTGATCACGATCGGTTCCTGGAAAGAATTGGTTGGTGAGTGAGCTGGCGCACAAAAAGCCGGTCACAGGTAGGCACAGCGCAAGGGCGATGGATGCGGTGGGGTTGCGCAGGGATTGCGTTAGCAACTTGGCAAATACTTGGCTCACGCGGGGTAAATCGATGCCGGCTTG
>QXYP01000126.1 GCA_009886815.1 Halieaceae bacterium | reverse complement strand
GGATGCGTTATTGCGTTATTCTCTCCCGCGAATCGGATAGCCAGCGTTATAAAAGCATCCGCGACTGAGTATCTCAAGGGGAGAAAAGACATGGCGATGAACCTCATCAAAAAAACCAATGAGTACAAAATCTTTAAGCGCGGTGACGAGCGATTTGCTGTTCAGGATGCGACGGGCAAGCCAGTCAATGGCGAGGAAAAGGTCAATATCTTGCTGGCAGAAGAACTCATTAAGGTAACTCTACCCGGCGCTGCGCCCGCGGAAGAGGCGCCCGCCGAGGAAGCGCCAGCCGAAGAGGCTTCTGCTGAAGAGGAAGCGCCGGCTGAAACAACTGACGAAGAAGAAGCCACAGACGCTTAATTGCAGGGCCTTCGTGGAAAACCGGCTATCGCCGGTTTTTTTGTGCCCAAATTTGCAGGAGCCCAGAGCGACAAGCTATGCGCCGACAGGATTTTTACTACGATCTCCCTGAGGAATTAATTGCTCAGGCCCCACTGTCTCAACGCACGGGTTCACGGCTGCTCGTGCTCGATGGGGAAACTGGCGACATAGAGCACAGTCAGTTCAGTAGTGTAATCGATCGCCTTGAGCCTAATGATTTGTTGGTTTTCAACAATACGCGAGTTATTCCAGCTCGGCTGTATGGTGTTAAACAGACCGGTGGCCGCACTGAAATATTGATTGAGCGCTTCCTAGATAACGGCTACGCGCTGGCGCACGTCAGGGCCAGCAAGTCACCTAAACCCGGCACAGCGATCTTAATCACCCCTGACGAAGTATCTGATGCCGCCGAATTTTCAGTTCGAGTGGAAGGTCGGCGAGGTGCCTTGTTTGAATTGGTTGTCGATTCGGGTTCCTGGGCAGAAATCCTAAAGACCTTTGGCCATATGCCTTTGCCACCTTATATCGAGCGGCCCGACGATGCTGAAGATCGTGAGCGGTATCAGACCGTATTCGCGCGACGAGATGGTGCCGTCGCGGCACCTACCGCAGGCCTTCATTTTGACGCGCACATGATCGAGGATATTCGATCGCGGGGCGTTAAAACAGCTGAGGTTACCTTACACGTTGGGGCGGGCACATTTCAGCCTGTTCGGGCTGAAAATATTTCCGAGCATCCTATGCATAGTGAGTGGCTGGAAGTGACTGAGGAGGTGGTGTCAGCGGTTCAGCAGTGCCGGGAGCGTAAAGGCCGGGTGGTGGCCGTGGGTACTACGGCCGTGCGATCTCTGGAAACAGCAGCCCGTGGTGGCACGCTAAAAACCTGCTCGGGTGACAGCGATATATTTCTTTATCCGGGTCAGCCCTTTAACGTCGTTGATGCCATGGTGACAAACTTTCATCTTCCCGAGTCGACTTTAATTATGCTGGTGGCGGCGTTTGCAGGCCACGAAAATACCATGGCGGCCTATGAGCAGGCGGTCGACCAGCGTTATCGCTTTTTTAGTTATGGTGATGCCATGTTCGTGACGGCTAATCCTGCCAGCAGATCCGGAGTTCAAGGCAAGCAATGAAGTTTGATATTCAAGCCCGAGATGGGCAGGCCCGCAGCGGTGAGCTGACGTTTGACCGGGGCAGTGTGGCAACACCCGCTTTTATGCCGGTGGGAACATACGGCACTGTTAAAGGCATGTTGCCCCGGGATATCGAGGCGATTGGCGCAGATATTATCTTGGGCAATACGTTTCATCTCTGGTTGAGGCCCGGCACTGGGGTTATTCAGCATCACGGAGACCTCCATGACTTCATGGGATGGCAGAAACCTATATTGACGGATTCTGGTGGATTTCAAGTCTTCAGCCTGGGCGAGATGCGTAAGGTTGAGGAGCGTGGCGTTACTTTCCGTTCTCCCGTTAATGGCGACCGAGTGTTCTTAGACCCTGAGACCTCGATGGCTATTCAGCGGCAGCTGGGTAGTGACATTGTTATGATTTTCGATGAGTGCACACCCTTTCCCGCAACCGAGGCAGAGGCAGAGCAATCAATGAGGCTGTCATTACGCTGGGCTGCCAGGAGCAAGGCGGCACATGGTGACAGCTCAGCGGCACTATTTGGGATTGTCCAGGGCGGTATGTACGAATCTCTGCGCTTGGAGTCCATGGCGGGCTTGGTGGATCTCGATTTTGACGGCTACGCTATTGGCGGTTTGTCTGTGGGTGAGCCCAAGGAAGACATGCTGCGGGTGCTGGATGGTGTGGCTTCTGAGCTACCTGCAGAAAAGCCACGGTATTTGATGGGCGTAGGCACACCGGCTGATCTGCTTGAGGGCGTTATGCGGGGCGTAGATATGTTTGATTGTGTGATGCCCACACGCAACGCGCGCAATGGCCACCTGTTTACTCACCAAGGGGCGATTAAATTACGCAATGCACGGCATAAGGACAGCACGGAGCCTGTTGATCGGTCCTGCGATTGCTACACCTGTCAAAACTTTACTCGGGCTTATTTGCATCATCTCGACAAATGTAACGAGATATTGGGGTCGCAGCTCAACACCATTCACAATCTGCGTTTCTACCAGAAGCACATGGCGGATATCCGTCAGGCTATACGTGATGGAGATTTGTCAGGGTTTGCGGATGATTTTTACCGTAGGCAATCCAATCCCGAACCTTGATGCGTACACGAAGCAATTACTGACGGTGTCCGATGTGTCCATGGAAATACCAACGCCTGCATCCCCTTGCGTGTCTATCTGTGCTCTCGATGCTGAAGGCACCTGCCTAGGCTGCTTTCGTACGGGCGATGAAATTACGGACTGGTTTATCGCCGACGATGCGCGTAAACGTGAAATTCTGCGAAACGCCGAAGTTCGGCGAAATGAGGCCAGTACTATTCGGCTACTGTAGCCATGGCTGTGCCGGGGTTACCCGGTCTGGTCTAAAAGCCCCGCCGCGGCGGTAATACGGTTCGGCTTTTCTCCCCAAATAAAGGGCTGATCAATCTGAAGGTGTCGGCTCGGGATTCTCGATAGGAATGATTTTTACTTTGCTGAGCGTTCGACCTTCGATTGCCAGCACTTGAATAAGATAGCCAGGAATCTGCACGGCAACTTCCCCCGAAGGAAACGCTTCTAAAGCCTCCAGCGCGAGTCCGCTGATGGTCTTAGGTCCATCTGTCGGTAATGACCAATTTCGATGCCGGTTGAGTTCACGTATGTGCACCGTTCCTGAGCACACGGTTCCGCCGTCAGCATGGGTATGCATCTCTTCGCTATCTTCTACGAGATTAGAAGTAAACTCGCCGACAATCTCTTCAAGTATATCCTCAAGCGTGACCAGACCTAGAAGGTCACCATACTCATCGACGATAATACCCAGCCGCAGTTTTTTGAGCTGAAACTGTCGCAGTTGTGTGTGTAGCGGCGTATTTTCGGGCACAAAGTAGGGCGCCTGAAGCTCTTTTTTCAGCTTATCTCGAGACAGCCCATCTACTGACAGGACGCGAGATAAGTCGCGCATATGCAAAATGCCCTGAATGTTATTGATATCTTCATGCCACACGGGAAGCAAAGTGTGGGTGCTGCTTTGTAGGTGATCGAGGATGGTTTCATCGCTGTCATCAAGATCGATGCCGAAGACTTCGCTGCGTGGCACCATAATATCGTCAACGGTGACCTGCTCAAGATCGAGAATATTGGTGAGCATGCGTCGATGGCGGCTGGGAATCATGGTGCCCGATTCTGTCACAATGGTTCTCAGCTCTTCTTGAGACAGTGCCTCATCATTTTGTGAATCGGGACTAAAACCCATCAATTTAAGTAGACCGTTCGTGACGCTGTTAATGGCCCAAACCAGCGGCCTAAACAGTTTTAGCAGGGGCAGCAATATAAGGCTGAAGGGAAAGGCCAGCTTTTCTGGATGTAGCGCTGCTACGGTTTTTGGCGTGATCTCTGCAAATATGAGGACGATAAGCGTCAGCGCGATCGTTGCGACGGCGATCCCCGCATCGCCGTAAAGGCGTATGGCGATGACGGTTGCAATCGCAGACGCCAATATATTGACCAGATTGTTGCCAATTAAAATGATACTGATCAGTTGATCAGGACGTTCTAACAGCTTGCTGGCTCTGCGCGCCCCTTTGTGGCCGCTGCCCATTAAGTGTTTTAAGCGGTAGCGGTTAAGCGACAGCATGCTGGTTTCCGAGCTCGAAAAGAAAGCCGAGATCAAAATCAGAGCAGCGAGTAGTGTAAAAAGAAGTCCCAGCGGGGCGTCGTTCAAAGGGGCCAGTCAATCAGCAGTTAGGCCCCCCATGTTGGAGAAAAACCGGGCCGCTGACAAGCACTTCGGTGCTCGATAGGCCTTTGTCGGTTACAGCAGCAGCTCAACGACCAGCTTGGAGCCAAAGAAACCAATTGCCATGAGGCTATAGCCCAAAAACACAAGCGATAGGGCGGTGCTAATTCTTAGGCCACGCTGCCAGTGAACGATTAGGGTCATTGTCAGCAGTGCCCATGACAGCGTTGTCAGAACGGTTTTGTGCACCAGTTGTTGGCCCAGAAGGTCATCAACAAACAGGCCTCCGGATACGACGGCCACCGTCAGCCACAGCACTCCGGCAGCTAGGAGTTCAAAGAACATTTGCCCCATAGTGTCCAGAGCAGGAAGCAAGCGCACAATACCGCGGGTGTTGTGGCTGCGTAAGCGCCGGGTTTGTACCGAGAGCAAGGCGCCTTGCAGCGAGGTTAGGGTGAGCACCCCAAAGGCTAGTAGCGAGCTTACGATATGAGCCAACAGGCCACTCTCAATGCCTGCCAACGGTTGACCGGTGGGCGGGGCGAAAGCGCTCACCAAAACGGCTAGTGCTGAAAAAGGAAACGTTGCAATGATCACCATTTGCAACGGACGAACGAGCAGGCTCACAACACTGATCATGCCCATAATCAGAAATATGAGTGACGAGATCTTGTAAAACCCCAGATCGAGTACGCCTTTTTGTAGGTCTATGATGAAGATCGCGAGGTGACAAGATACCGCCAGAATCGCCAGCGCGGTCACATCCCAAGGTGCCCGGTGACGCCTGCCGTCTAGGGTTAACAGTTGTCTTGCAGCTGCGCCCACATAGACCAGTGCGGTCGCGACCGCGAGTGCAGACTGGAGTAGATCGGGAGTGGTGGTCAAAAAATCCTCGCTATGTGCTGACTTGGTGATTGGGTGCGTTTGCTTCAGCACGTATACTACGCCCTTTATCACCGTTTGAGGCGTCTCTTAGGACGCAATTCGAGGTTCCATGTTTGAAGGATTAAGTGATCGTCTGTCGGCCAGTCTAAAAAGTATGTCTGGCAAGTCCAGACTGACCGAAGACAATATTCGAGATACTTTGCGGGAAGTGCGCATGGCGCTGCTGGAGGCCGATGTTGCCCTAGAGGTTGTAAAGGCCTTTACGGAGTCGGTTAAGACCCGAGCGGTTGGTGCCGAGGTGGCACAAAGCCTGAGTCCTGGCCAGGCATTCTTAAAGATAGTGCAGGCAGAGCTGACTCAAACCATGGGCAGTGCCAATGAAGCACTGGCGTTAAATGCCCAGCCGCCGGCCGTGGTCATGGTGGCGGGTTTACAGGGAGCAGGAAAAACCACCTCTGTTGCCAAATTGGCGCGTTATTTAAAGGAGCGCGAGAAAAAGTCGGTTGCTGTGGTGTCGGCAGATGTTTATCGCCCTGCAGCGATTAAGCAGCTCGAAACCCTGGCTGCCGAGGTTGGCGCACGTTTTGAGCCGTCTTCAGCCGATGAAAAGCCCGTCGACATTGTGAATCGTGCACTTGAGCAGGCGCGACTCAATTTTACAGACGTTTTGCTGGTGGATACGGCGGGCCGGTTGGCGGTTGATGAAGCCATGATGGCTGAAATTCGTGAGCTCCACGCGGCGGTTACGCCCATTGAAACGCTGTTTGTGGTTGACGCGATGATGGGACAAGACGCCGTGATGACCGCTAGGGCCTTTGGCGAGACATTGCCGCTCACAGGCGTCATTTTAACGAAGGTCGATGCTGATACCCGCGGGGGAGCGGCATTATCGGTTCGTTCAGTCACGGGAAAGCCCATTAAGTTTTTAGGCGTTGGTGAAAAAACCGATGCCTTAGACCCGTTTCACCCCGATCGACTGGCTTCGCGTATCTTGGGTATGGGTGACCTGCTGTCACTGATCGAAGACGCCGAGCGTAAGGTTGACCAGAAAAAAGCCCAGCGATTGGCCAAAAAGGTCCAGAAGGGCGGTCGCTTCGATCTTGAAGATTTTCGTGAGCAGCTACAGCAAATGAAAAATATGGGCGGCATTGGCGCCATGATGGAAAAAATGCCGGGGATGGGCAATATGGCTGCCATGGCACAGCAAAACGTCGATCTCAAGCAATTTGCGCGCATGGAGGCCATGATCGACTCAATGACACCTTTGGAGCGCCGCAAACCGGAAGTTATCTCTGGCGGACGCAAGCGACGGATAACGCTGGGGTCTGGCACCCAGGTACAGGACCTCAATCGACTGCTTAAGCAGCACAAGCAAATGCAAAAGATGATGAAAAAAATGAAGGGCGGCGGTATGCAGAAAATGATGCGCGGTCTTGGCGGTATGATGCCTCCCGGCGGCGGTATGCCAGGTGGTGGTTTTCCACCTCGCTGAGGTGCTCCATCGGCCTAGCAATAGCCAAGAGTTTACTGTATTCTCCGCACCCTTCTATTTCAGGAACAGGCCGCTTTTGGCTGGAGTCCTTTAAAAAATTTTACAGAGGAATCAACAAGATGGTAGTTATTCGACTGTCACGAGGCGGGTCCAAAAAGCGACCATTTTATCAGGTCACGGTTACTGATCATCGGCGATCACGGGACGGTCGCTTTATTGAGCGTGTCGGTTTCTTTAATCCGGTTGCTCGTGGCCAAGAAGAGCGCCTCAGACTCGATTTGGAAAAGATTGCGTCATGGGTTGCCAAGGGTGCTCAGGTTTCGCCTCGAGTTAAGGCCCTTATGAAGGACGCCGCTGCCACTCAGTCTGAGGCTGCAGCTGCCTAATAGCGAGTATACGAGGCTGTCGGTCCTGTGACGGAGTCGCTGGTACTGGCGGAGGTCTTAGGTGCCCACGGCATCAAAGGCTGGGTGAAGCTTAAGCCTCTTGTAGAGGACCCGACGTTTTTGGTGGGGCTCGAGGGCCTGATTCTAGCTCCCGGGCCGAAAATGCGACAAGCGAAATCGCTTGAAGTAAAAGTTATCAGCCTACGGCCTCAGGGGCGAGGGTGGGTAGCTCAACTCTCCGGGGTAGAAGACAGAACCCAAGCGGAGGGACTGCGAGGGATGGTGTTGCGGGGCTCTGCCGCGTTTTTGCCTGACCTAGAGGACGGAGATTTTTATTGGCGTGATCTCGAGGGGTTACGTGTGTGGTGTGAAGTTTCAGACGGCCTTTGCCTGCTGGGAGTGATAGACCACTTATTGGAAACAGGTGCAAATGACGTCCTAGTGGTGCGACCTTGTGAGGGAAGCATGGATGACAAAGAACGTTTGATACCTTGGTTGGTCGGTGACGTGGTCCGAACAGTCGATCTGGAGGCAGGCACGGTCCATGTGAAGTGGTATACCGATGTCTGAATTGCCACATCGGTTTGCTGTTGTGACGCTGTTTCCAGAGATGTTTAGCGCCGTTAGTGACTGGGGTGTTACCAGTAGAGGCCTGAGGGATCAACTCTGGTCTTTATCGTTGCACGATCCGCGAGACCAAGCGTTAGATCGTCACGGTACGGTCGATGACAGGCCTTACGGTGGTGGACCCGGTATGGTCATGCAGGCGCCATTGCTCGAGCGAGCTTTGGAAAGTGCCAAGACCGCGTTGGGTGGGAGCCCCAAAGTGGTTGCTATGACGCCCCAGGGGCGTCGGTTTACAGACAGTGTGGCGAGAGAACTGCTCGCCGACGACGCGACGATTTTTGTGTCGGGGCGTTACGAAGGAATAGACGAGCGTTTTATTGAGCGTTCAGTTGACCACGAAATTTCCGTAGGGGATTTTGTGGTCAGTGGTGGGGAGTTGCCGACCATGCTGGTTATCGACGCTATGGTGCGATTGATTCCTGGTGTGCTGGGCCACAATGCGTCTGCACAGGAAGATTCTTTTGCGGACGGGTTGTTGGACTGCCCCCACTACACCCGCCCCGAGATGTATGAGGGTCGGGTGGTGCCAGCGGTACTGCTGAGCGGTGATCATGGTGCTATTGCACGTTGGCGCAGAGCTCAGTCGGTTCGCAGGACATTGGATCGACGACCGGATTTGCTGAGCCCCGATGGGGTGTTGGCAGAAGATTGGCAGCTTCTTAAAGAATGGGGGCTGGACTGAAAACCAGCAGTATAGAAAACTACGCGGCAGTGGCCGCCGCCGCGCAAAGTGCGCAGCTCAATGGGAGAGTGTGATGAGCACCAACAAAATCATTTCGGAAATCAATGCCGAACAAATGACCAAGGAAATTACCGACTTCGCCCCCGGCGATACGGTCGTGGTGCAGGTCAAAGTGAAAGAAGGCACTCGAGAGCGTTTGCAGGCCTTTGAAGGCGTTTGCATAGGCAAGCGTAACCGTGGCCTGAATTCTGCCTTTACCCTGCGCAAGATTTCACACGGTGTTGGTGTCGAGCGAACGTTTCAGACCTACAGCCCGCTGTTGGACAGTATTTCTGTCAAACGTCGCGGCGATGTCCGTCAAGCCAAGCTGTATTATTTGCGTGAGCGCAGCGGCAAAGCGGCACGTATTAAGGAAAAGCTCTCTCGCTGAGTATGTGGCAAGACGGGGTAATGTGAAGTGCCCGCGTCTGCTGATGTAGAGCGTTACCTCGATAGTCTTTGGATGGAGCGGGGGTTGAGCGAGAACACACTCTCCGCTTACCGCCGCGATCTCACCTTATTTAGCGAATGGTTGGACCAACAGGGTGCTCAATCTTTGCTAGCGGCTGATGCTAGCCAAATTCAATCATATCTAGGCCTGAAACTGCGTCAGGGTGCTTCACCTCGGTCTAGCGCCAGATTTCTATCTGCTGCCCGCAGTTTTTATCGTTGGTCCCTCCGAGAGGGTCGCATTGTCGATGACCCTACTTTGCGTATTGAAAGCCCCAAGCAGGGGCGGCCATTGCCTAAATCGCTGTCTGAGACCGATGTTGACCAGCTGCTCAGTACCCCTGACCTTGAATTACCTTTAGAATTTCGTGATCGAACAATGCTTGAAATTCTCTATGCCTGCGGGTTGCGAGTGTCGGAGCTCGTAAGTCTGCGGGTTGAGCAGGTGGGTCTCAATCAGGGTATCGTCAGGGTTTTGGGTAAAGGTGGAAAGGAAAGGCTTGTCCCCATGGGTGAGGAGGCTCTGGACTGGCT
>QXYP01000125.1 GCA_009886815.1 Halieaceae bacterium | reverse complement strand
AGCCCGGGTGGCCGATTTCCTGAAGCGTTATTTGACGGTTGATGATGCCCTTATTCTCGATGCCGGCTGTGGTACGGGTTTGGTAGGGACGGCTCTGGTGGCGAATGGACTGTCCCGTCTCGAGGGGCTCGATGTTTCCCAGTCAATGCTCCATGAGGCTGCAAAGAAAGCGATTTATACCCAACTCCACTGCGCCGATATGAATCAGCCGCTGCCGCTTGCGAGTGCCAGCTTCGACGGTGTCACCTGTGTGGGTACCTTTACTTCGGCGCATGTTCGCCCCGAAGCGCTCAGGGAACTGGTGCGGCTCACCCGTCCTGGCGGCGTGGTCTGTTTTAGTGTGCGTACCGAGTATTGGGAAGCCACAAAATTCCGGGGCTTACTGACCGGTATGGACAGTGCTGGTGAGGTTATTTTAGAAGAGCTGAGAACCGAACCTTATGTAGATTCCGAAGCCTCTTGGTGCAAGCTGGTGGTGCTGCGTGTACCACTGCGATAATCGCTGGGGGTAGTGCCGGTCCAGCGCTTAAAGGCTCGGGTAAAGGCCGATGCATCTGAAAATCCGCAGGCCAGCCCAACTTCAGTCGCTGAGATGTCGGGGGAGGCGAGCAGCTGTTGGGCTAACTGCATGCGCGTTTGCTGCACCACTTCGCCATAAGAAGTATTTTCGGTCTTGAGCCGTCGTTGCAGCGTGCGCGGACTCATATGTAAAGCCTGGGCAACGTCCTCTTCCGTGGGCAATTGCTCATTGAGCGCATCGAGCAGCTGCCAGCGCACCTGGCCGGCAACATCTCCGGTTCTGAGTGACCGCAGCAAATTATCGAGCATGGGCTCGTTGCTTCGTACAATTTCCGTATTGTGCATCTGCCAGGGTTCCAGCAATTGCGCCTTGTTAAAAATCATAGCAGTTCGCCCCTGAGACCAGGCCACCTTGCAACCCATGGCCGTTTCAAACTGCTGGTTGTCGGGTTGAGGGAGTGCCATTGCTATCTTGAGGGGTTGCAGCGTTGCAGGCGCGGCCATTTTCATACAGCGCCAAAGCATGGCCAATAAATAAGTGCCCAGTACGTCTCTTGATTGCTCAAAAGTCTGGGGCACAAAAATAAGTTCCACCTGATCTTTGTGCTCCTCAAGGTACATGGGTGCCCCCGTGGACAGTAACTGCTGATACCGCAGCCCCCGCTCAAGGGCTTGCAGGCCATTGTCTGAGGCAAGCAAGGTAATGCCCAGGGCATGGGTGTCATTGAGCCGGTGAAATTCGGCGAGTTCAGTGCCCAAGCAAGGGCGTTGGAAATGGTCTCTGAGGTCGGCCAGTAGGGCATCGACAGCTGCTGCGGGGAGGCGCTCTCGCGGTTGGTTTAGGGTTGCGATATCGATGCCATGGCGCTGAAAGTGCGGACTTGGTTGCTCACCTTGCGCTTCCAGCCAGCGTAAAACCATACGCAAATGCGTGGCTAAAACTGAGTAGGTTCCCTGGGTCATAACGGCTATCCCTGCGGGCTTGATGTTGGCACTGGCCCTGATTGATTTGGCGCCTAAAGACAAAGGCTTGGCCGCAAAAGCACAGCCGAGTTAATCGCTAGGCGCCACTATATTTACCACTATAGAAACCTAACACAGCCGGTAAGGCGGGGTGTTGTCAAATACTGACTCTAAACCTTAAAGCGCAGTGACTAGATGCTACGTCGAGGAGATGTCGCTTCATGAGTACTTTTACAAAACCCATGCCGCTTGCCTGGCAAAATAAACCTGCGAGCAGTGACTATGCGGCAACCCAGGCCTTGGGCGTTAACGAAACAGATGCCGATCGCGTTTATGCCCGTGCCGTGCAGTTGGGTCGATTTCGGTTTGGTTGGTCGGTGAGACAATGTGATTTTTTAAAAACCGAAGCGGAACAGTGGACGGGGTCTGCCTGCTTGGCGCTCGGGGAAGATATTGTGGGTATTCGGGAGTCTATTCTCTGGGAGCTGCCACCCTTGGAGCAGGCGGCACAGTGCCGTTTTCGGCTAGAGCAAATTGAAGTGTTAAAACGGCAAGCCGGACTGAGCCCGGCGCTACGCCGATCACTCGCCCTTATGAAAACCCGCGAAGCAAGACAGCAACAAGAGTACGAGCAGCTCGCACTGGCTGTACAACACGTGGTTCAGGCCAAAGAACGGGAAATCAATAATCCCTGGTTTATTGACGTTCTACAGACCCAAGCGGCGAGCCGACTATCCCTTGAAACCCTCAGGTCAGGCTTGCTGCTTTTGGCCCATATTCTTGCTGATAGCCCTAGTGAGAGGCCCGACGACAGGCCCACAGATAAGCCGATCAACAGCCCCGACGATAGCCCATCCAATAGTTCTTAAACTCGTGGCTCTAATGACTGTGGGCACTCGTGTCTCGGGGTGATAGTGCTCACACAAGATCTCAAGGACGGCTTACACTGGCGGCTGTTTACGAATGAGGGCAAGCGATGCGTTGGTTTTGGGTAGCAGTACTGCTGGTGGTTAGCGGCGTCATGGTGGTGGCGCATTCGGCGGGCAAAATTGGCGTTGGTTACGCAGCGAAACAACTGTGTTCGGGTGTTTTTGTGAGTGAGTTACCGGCTAGGTTTGTGCTGGACCACGACATAGAGCCTCGCCTTGCTACGGTGCCACTGTTGTCTGAGTTTCTGACGACTCACGTTAACGGTGTGACGGCCTCTGCCCGGGTACTGACCGCCCAAGCTAGTGCTACCTTTCGTGCCGGCTATGGCTGTACCTTGCACGGCGAGGTCGATGAAAATCGGGCAGCCGCCTCCGCGGCT
>QXYP01000124.1 GCA_009886815.1 Halieaceae bacterium | reverse complement strand
TGTACTGACGCTGAGTAACCGTCACCGTTTGCGTGCAGCGATGACCGTCGGCAATCACTGACACCACTTGCTCTTTGGGGGCGTCGCGGCCTAACCCCAAAACAAACGCCCCGCTGGGCATCACAACTATCGAAGTGTCATCGAGGGTCACGAGCGCAGTTGGCGCCACCTGCCCCCACAGCAATCCGCCCTGCTGAAAATCTCCGGTCAAATCGACACAGCTCTGTGCGCCAACAGCAGAAGCGTGCAGCAGTAGTAATGCGAGAGTCAGGGGCATTGAAAAAACAGCAGTCATCTGGGTCTCAAGTAGTGGCACAATAAGATCCACAGCATCATTAAAATTGCTTTTATCTGCAAGGTTTTCTCCGAAACTGAACATGGGGAGTGTTTGATTGTCGCGCTATCGCCCACCAAGACCCAAGGGATCTCCCTACATAACGGCTGAAGGAGAGCAGCGTTTACGCGATGAACTCAAAGCCCTATGGAAGGTCGAGCGACCTGTCGTAACCGCCGCCGTGCAAGCTGCGGCAGCGAATGGCGATCGTTCGGAAAACGGCGATTATATTTATGGCAAAAAGCGCCTCCGTGAAATTGACAGCCGGGTGCGTTTTTTACGCAAACGCCTTGATGAGCTTACCGTTGTAACGGCGGGGCCTACCGACCCCGGGAAGGCCTACTTCGGTGCCTATGTAACCCTCGAAAACCCTGAAGGCCTGATACAGCATTGGCGCATTGTAGGGCCCGATGAGTTTGATCTAAGCGCACAAAAGCTGAGCTGCGATTCGCCTTTGGGCAGGGCCCTATTGGGCAAAGCCACCGATGCCGAGATCGTTATAGACAGCCCCTCCGGCCCGCAAACCTGGTACCTCAACCAGGTTCGTTATGACGCTGAAAGCCATTAGGCCTCTGCCCACCATTAACCAAAAAACACCTCTGTAATTCAGCACATACGCTGGGGTTAGCCCACAAACTAGGCCCACTGCGCCAAGATCGCCCGCAACACGCTCACAAAGGCAACAGGCTCGTCCAGCATGAGGTGATGCCGGGCTCCGGGAATGCCGATTATAGGGACATCATCGGCTCCGCACTCACGAAGATAAGCGGCTGAATCGTCATCAAACAAAACGCTGTCTTGTCCATAAACTACGGCTTTTCGTCCCGGCGTCCTCGCTATAATATTGCCTTGTCCGAAGATGCGTTCTTCTTGACCAAAGTCGCTGCGAAAGACGCTGGTGTCAAACTTCCACGTCCACCCTCCGTCCACTCGCTTTAACGAGTGATACGCCATGTAGTCAAACAAGCTGGGAACATTGACGGGCTGGTTTGGGGAAAGTACGAAGCGTCCTTTTGCGGTCTCGTAGTCGGGGTAGATGCGATTGGGGCGTTTTGGATCTGAAGGCAGCGGCTTGTTTTTTCCAAAATGCGCTCTTAATCGCTCAGCGCGCAGCACCATCAAATCACAAATGATCAGCCCGCCGAACAGGTTGTGCCGTTCTGCCATAGCGGTCAGTGCCACATGGCCACCGTAAGAGTGCGCGATCACCACAGGCTTTACTTCATGCTCGAACAACCCGGTAGCCCGAGCCACGTCCTCAACTTCAGCGGCGCGAACAGCATCGGAGTAATGCTCCCGCACGCCGGAATCGCCCATACCCGAAAGGTCAAATGCGACAACATGATAATTTTCCGCAAGAAACGGCGCGATAAAGGCAAAACAACGCGCGTGAGCTAAAAACCCATGCATCAAGAGCAAACCCGGATTCTCAGGATTACCCCAGCGAAAATAATGAATAGCGCAGCCCCCCGAATCTACCCAGCCTTCTTCCCGGGGTACTTGCAGCGCATGCTCTAACCAGTCGGGGACAGCTTTTGCATCGGGAGGCAGCTCACTCGCGAGGTCTGGAATTTCAGTTACCACCGTGTTCATAACACTCCATTAGTGCCCGAGAGCAAAACTTACAATTATAAAGATCCACAGCGATCGAGTAGCTTTTAGATCGCTTTAGTATCGCAGCTGCCAGCCATCGCAATGCGCCCAGACAACCTGCAAGCCGCTGAGCGGTCTAACCCCTGCCGGAAGCCACCCCTGTATTGACCGCATGGAAGAAATCTAACGTTGCTGTATTCGCACGGTTGTCTAGACAGTTGGAGCGCTATGCCTATTACGAGACCGGGGCAAGCATAGGCAATTCCAACCCACAGAGCTAGCAGGACGTGCCGGGGGCAAGCCTTCCGCTTTGGGCGGTCAACCCACCCATAACGAGGGGTTTAAATGCCCGGTTTTCCTATAGAAGAGGCAGCCCTGCTGACTCCAGCGCTGCTGACGACTGTCCGGCGGGTTCCGTATCCAGGTGCCTTGTTCATAGTGCCCAAGGTGATCACTCAGAACCCCGTCGAGAACCAGAACTTCCTCACCCCCTACCGGCGTATTCTCGGGAAAACTAACGCCAGGCTCACATTTAACCAGCGACACAACCTCACTCTCATACCGGTGCAATGGCAGTACAGTGATGCCGCTAGCCGAGCCGTCTTGCCAGCATGCTGTGTTGGTGTCGACACGCACCGATGCTTGATCGAGGGGATGAAACTGCTGCAGCTTTACAAATATGGTGCTGCCTGTTTTGGAAAACGGCGTATGGCTTGAGCCCACCGGATTTCGAACATACGTTCCTGCGCGGTAATCACCGTTTTCATCTGAAAAGGTTCCCTCGAGCACTAAAAACTCCTCACCGCCACTATGGGTGTGGGATGAAAAAAATGATTGGGGTTCATAGCGAACAATACTGGTTGCTCGGGCCACCTCACCACCCTTGCGGTCTAGCATTCGCCGGTGCACACCGGCCATTGGGGATGGCAGCCAATCGAGTTCAAGGCTATTTACCCGCGCACGGCGGGTTAAGTCAGCATGCAGTTTCATGTAGAGCGGAGCACCCTCGGGATCGTTTTTTCCAATAGACAATAAACGTCGACACCGTTAACGGCATGAACCTGACGCCTGCGCGATAGGCCACAAGCCCAATGTTATAAAATTTGGGGGCCTTAACGCTACGCTCTTCACCCTTGGCACTTTGAAGCGCGAACCGAATCATTTTAAGTTTTGCAGCCCGTGGGCGATTTGTAAGTAGCGCACCGCTGCAATGCAGCTGCAAAAATCAGCTGAGTGGCCTGTCGATGGCAAAAAACAAGGTCAAGCTGCCACTGTCTGAGGGGTGGCGAGCATTATTGTTACCACTACACCTGCCCGTTGCTAGTACGCATTTACACCCCGAAGCTAAAATCGAAACCTAGCGAGCCGCCTCATAGACGTCTCGGTCCTAAACTCAGTACTATGTTTTGGTGGCACCTGAGAACCACCGACAACCCTACGGCGTAAAGTCTACTTGCCGCAGGTGTTCCCGGCAGAAAATGCCTTTGTTACTTGAGTCTGAGCAAAAAAGCGACAGGGCTTTTGCACACCCACTGAGGAAAAGATTATGACCGGTGAACGTCCACTAGAGGGTTTACGCGTTGTCGAAATGGGTCAGTTATTGGCAGGTCCGTTTGCCGGCACAATTTTGGGTTACTTCGGCGCTGAGGTCATTAAAGTTGAGCCTCCCACAGGCGACCCCATCCGTCAGTGGCGAGAGGTTCGCGACGGCACGTCGTTGTGGTACCACTCACTAGCACGCAACAAAAAGAGCGTCACCCTAGATCTAAAATCTGAGCGTGGCCAAGAGCTGGCATTCGATTTGCTGTGCAAGGCCGACGTTGTCGTAGAAAACTTTCGACCCGGCGCTATGGAAGACTGGGGACTGGGTCCAGAGAAGGTCAAAGCGATAAACCCGGGGATTATTTACGCCCGAATTTCTGGATACGGTCAGACCGGCCCGTTTTCATCCAAGCCCGGCTACGCCTCTGTTACCGAGGGCTACGGTGGTTTTAGATACATTAATGGCGAACCGGGAAAAGCCCCGGTCCGTCCAAATATTTCACTCGGCGATACCGCGGCGGCCATACACGCGGCTCTGGGTGTGCTGCTCGCGGTTATCCAACGCCATAAATCTGGCGAGGGACAGGTGGTTGACGTCGCCCTTTACGAGGCCGTCTTTAATTTATTGGAGGGTATCGTCCCGGAATACGATGGTGCCGGCGTGGTTCGGGAACCCTCTGGAACAACAATTACAGGCATCGTTCCCACCAACACCTACCTGTGTTCAGACGGCAAGCATGTAGTGATAGGGGGTAACGGTGATTCCATATTCAAGCGCCTCATGAAAGAAGCAGGCCGCGAGGATATGGCAAACGATCCCGCCTTGGAGCACAACCAAGGCAGAGTGGTGCACCAGGAAGCCATTGATCAAGCTTTAGCCGACTGGTGTCAGGCAAACTCATCAAAGGACATCATCGACCGTCTTGAATCCGTGCGAGTTCCCGTAGGACCCATCTACAGCGTTGAGGACATGATGACCGACCCCCATTACAACGCCCGGGGCATGTTTGAGTCAGTAGACGTTAACGGCAGTCCGTTGAAGATACCCGCCATTGCGCCAAAACTGTCCGAAACCCCGGGAAGAACCGACTGGCCGGGAGCCGAAATTGGGGCACACAACGCAGAAATTCTGGGCGAGTTACTGGGCCTAGATGCCGCCGCATTACAAGCGCTGTCTTCTGACGGTATTACCAACTGAGCCTGCCTTGTGAAACTTGAAGGCGTCACAGTTATCGATTTATCGCTTTTTTTGCCGGGCCCGGCGGCCACGCAAATGATGGCAGATCATGGCGCTCGGGTTATTAAAGTCGAGAACCCTAAAGCACCGGAACCCACACGGTCGGGGGAGGCTTTTCCCTGGCAGCAAGGTGGTGAGACGGTTATGTTTCGCAATACCCAGCGGGGCAAGGAGAGCATTGCACTCGATTTAAAGTCAGAAGCTGGTAAGGCCGCGCTGGCTGAACTCATCAAAAGTGCTGATGTTCTTGTTGAAGCCTTTAGGCCGGGTGTGGCGGGTCGGCTGGGGTTTGGGCCCGAAGCGGTGAAAGCCATAAACCCCAGAATAGTGTATTGCTCTATTTCGGCGTTCGGACAATCAGGGCCATGGCGGGATAAACCCGCCCATGACACCGCAACCGTCGCGGCGTCAGGGGTACTGAGCCTGTCACGCTCTCCTGAGGGAGACAGCGGCCCCGCGATTATTGGGGTAGCCATATCAGACATGCTGTCTTCTTGGGCGGCACTGTCGGGCATTCTCATGGCCCTGCTGCGGCGCGAGACCACTGGTGAAGGTGATTATCTAGACGTGAGCATGCATGAGTCGGTGCTGGCGGCATCACCCAATATCATTGGTCCGGTCTTCGCCGGCAAGCGTGCACCCAACCGATTGGCGGAACGCAGCCACGGTGGCGGCGCCATGCTCAATATTTATCGAACAGCCGATGACCGGTTTTTGGCGCTGGGGGGTGGAGAACATAAATTTGTCAGCGCTCTGTTTGAGGGCTTGGAGCGGCCCGATTTCATACCCGCTGTAGTCGGACCCGCGGGCAGCGCCCACGAGCCCGCCATCGGCTTTTTAAGAGACAGCTTTCGCAGCAAAACGCTGAGTGAGTGGGAGCACTGGTTCGACGGCCGGGATATTTGCTGGAGCCCCGTGCTAGATCTCAACGAGGCCTGGTCTGCGGATCACGTCGCTGCCCGAGGCATGCGCTGGCAAGATGAGCACGGCAATGATCATATTGGTACGCCACTGAAATTTCAGCATGAGCCGGCTGAAATCAACGCCGCACTGCCCAAAGTGGGCCAAAATACCGCCGACATCATTAACGAATTAGACTTGACCCCAGCCCAGCGGGCAGCGATATTGGGGGTCGTGATCTAATTGTACGTACAAATGTTTGTGGGCGACGTTCGCCTGAGTAATCCAAGCACTCGGTTTAGCAGTACTTACCGAGAGAAAAACCACAATAGCAAGCCACTTCCCAAAAGCTTACTGGAGGATCCGTGGACATGAACAACGCATTTATTAATCGACCCACGACTGTAAAAACTCACTTATCGGTAGCACTGACTGCACTGACAACTGTCGGTACGGGCATCGCTTTACCTAATTTCGCCTACGCCCAACTCGAGGAAGTGGTTGTTACTGCTCGAGCACGAAGTGAATCACTTCAAGACGTTCCCAGTACCGTGACCGCTTTTACAGCGGGCCAAATCAATGACATGGGGATTCAACGGGCAGAAGATTTCATCTCCCAAACCCCGGGCGTGAGTTTCGTCAATACGGTCGAAACAGGCGACTCCTCGGTATCGATTCGGGGTATCAATGGTGCGCGTGACGCTGAAACAAACTTCGCCCTGATTATTGATGGGATTCTCTACATCAATACCTACGCCTTCAACCGCGAGTACGCCGATCTTGAGCAAATTGAAATCTTAAAAGGGCCTCAAGGCGCTTTGTACGGACGTTCGGCCGCGGCTGGTGCCATTATTATGTCAACGAAGCGTCCGTCGCAGGAGTTTGAGGGCGACGTACGTATCAGCATGGCTGAAGACAGCACCTACACCGGCCTCGCCACCGTAGCGGGACCATTGGGTGAAAACGTCGCTGGCCGACTGACCGCTGATTATCGCAGCACCGATGGCTTCTACAGCAACTCATTCCTCAACGACAACGTCGTTGACGATGCTGAAAACTACTCTGTGCAGGGTCGACTCGTCTTTGATCCCACAGATAACTTATCGATTGATACCAAGTTGCGTTACGGCAAGTCAGAAGCGGCAGCGATTACCTTTAACGCCGCCTTTGAATTACCGCCCTTCCTAGGATTTGGCACACCGGGCGTTGAAAGTTTTTACCAAAACGTCAACACCCACGAATTCGTATTTGCCGGTAACGTCAGGCCTGTTAACGAACAGGATGTTCTGGAATTCTCTGTGAAGGCTGACTGGGATATGGACTGGGCGACGCTCACCGCCTGGGGCTTCTATAGTGATACAGAAGATACATTTATTGCCGACGGTACATCTGGCGCCTTTGGCTTCTATGGCGCGACCTCAGCCTGTATCAACTCGCTTGATGCCTTGACACCGTCTTATACACCCTCGGTACCCGGTGGCGTCACGGCACTACCAGCACCCACATTTATTTTTGGTTCGGCACCGGGTGCGCAAGTGCTCCCACCCTACAGCCCTACCACCTGTGACGGATACCAGTATCAGGAACGCTTTCAGGAAGACATGAGCTTTCAGGTACAGCTGACATCTAACTCGGATCAACGACTGCGTTGGCAGGCGGGCTTGTATTACCTCGATATCGAACGGTATCAGGCGGTCTCACAACTGCGGGATGACGGCAGTAACTGGCCCAATGCCGCAAGCAACGTTCCCACCACCATCTATAACCAGTTTACTGACGCGATGGTGAACGATACCTTCGACACGACCGTCATGGCTGTCTTTGGCTCGATGAACTACGATCTGACCGAGTCCATGGAATTGTCCCTTGCATTGCGCTACGACCGGGAAGAACGCGATGTGACCAACAACGTACCCTCTCCTGCAGATGGCGCGCTGTCTAACTACATCGACTACTGCGGTGGGCAATGTACTTTGAATGGGCAGCCGCTCAATGGTTCACCTCTGAACCCGGGCTTTGTGAACTTCAACGATTTTACTGTGAGTTCTAGTATTCCCGGTAACAGCGAAACTTTTGACCAGCTGCAGCCCAAGGTGAGCTTGACCTGGGACGCGACCGATGCAACCACTTTGTACACCAGCTGGGGCGTAGGCTTCAAAGCGGGTGGTTTCAATAACTCGGGTGCAAGTCAGATCGTAAACTTCTACCTTGTGGAGAACGGAGGCGCACTGATTGCTCCACCAGATCTCATCAGGGAAGAGACCTCAAGCTCCTTTGAATTGGGCTTCCGATCAGGACTTTTAGACGGCAACTTGCAGCTTAACGGCGCTGTCTTCCACACCGAAGTCGACGACATGCAGTTCTTCGAATTCTTTGTGGGCCCTTTTGGCTTGTTGCGAACGGCTGAAAACATTGATGAAGTCACGCTACAAGGCTTTGAACTGAGCGCAGCTTGGGCGATCACCGATAACCTGCGATTTGACGCAGGTTACTCAATGGTCGATGGCGAAATCGATGTCAATGCCCTGCGTCCTTACACCGCCGGCAACGATGTGCCCAACAACCCAGAGTTCACCGCCAACGCGGCGATTCAATACTCATTGCCTTTGGGCCGCTTCGAGCTGTTTAGCCGACTTGAGTACTCCTACCAAGGGGACACTTGGTATCACACCGTTCAGGACGATGTCGTTCCAGCGACGTTGTTTGGTGGGCCACCTGCGAACTACGGACAGGACCCAGAAACCGGACAAGGCGGAACACAGGTCGATGGCTATGGTCTAGCGAATCTTCGCGTCGGATTACGCGGCGAGAAGTGGAGCATTATGGCTTTCGCACGCAACCTTACCGATGAGCAGTTTGTGGCGGAGGTGATTTTGGCCCCCGAATTCGGCGGCGGTTTTGTCAGCCCCGGCACACAGCGACGTGCGGGTGTAGAGGTGCAGTACAGCTTCTAAACGCCGAAACAAAAAAAGGCAGGGTGACTACCCTGCCTTTTTTTTGCCTAGCGATTTATCCCAGGGTCACTTTCTAGTGATTCTTTATAATTTTGTGCCAGGGTATACCGCTCCCTGTAATCCAGAAATGGGGCCTGCACGCCTAGCGACAGCGTTTCGCCGCTGAAAAAAAGCAGTTACAGACTTATCGTGGTTCCACCATCCACCGGAATGATTTGTCCCGTCAAATAGCGCGCTTTATCGGACAACAGGAACACGGCAACATCGGCAATATCTTCTGGGTTACCCACGCGCCCCAGAGGGACACTCTCGGCAAAAGCTGCCAGCCCCTCTTCACCGAGGGAATTAATCGGATCAAGGGTTTGCGCAGAGCGAATGACCCCAGGGGCAATACCATTGACCCGAATGCCACTGGGCGCGAATTCTAGTGCCGCCGAGCGCACCAGCCCCATAACACCGCCCTTACTGGCCACGTAGGGAATATGCTCCGACCAGCCCAACACCGCTCCGACAATTGAAGACAAACAAACAATTGACCCGCTGCCCGCCTTTTGCATACCGGGTATGGCGGCGCGCATCACCCGCATCATGCCCTTGAGGTTTACATTCATGGTTTCATCCCAAGCCTCGTCCTCAAGGGCGCTCAGTGGCAGTGTGCGAGCAATACCGGCATTGAGCACCAGAGCACTCAATGCACCCCACCGTGCCTCGACAGCGCTTACAACGGCGTTCGCGGCTTGTGTGTCGGTGACATCAAGACCGTGAAATTCTGCCTGACCACCCCGGGCGGTAATCTCATCGGCGACTGCCTGTCCCTCGCTTAGCAGTACATCAGTCACAATAACGCGATAACCCGCATCGGCTAAAGCCAAGGCCGTTGCCCGCCCCAGACCGATACCCGCTCCCGTCACCAACGCTACTGACTCACTCATACTCCAGTCTCCCAAAAAGTGGTTTATGCAAAACTCAAAGATGCACTTTCAAATCGGAAAGGGCAACCATCACCCCTTTAATATGGCGCCCTGCTGCCCATTGCTGGCTCCCTACAAACGATCGACAATCCAGCCATTGGCGACCGGGCGGCACTAGGCTATATTCAACCGTGCGGTTATTCCCCGGTAAACATACAGGACCACTGCTATGTCGAACGCCTACAAAGAACAACAAGTCCACGACGCTCTCCCCGCCACTAGCCATGATGAACTTGCAAGGCAGCATTTCGTGCGCTCTTTTAAAGAGCACTTGGTCACTGATTTGCACCCGGGGCTAAAAACTGCGTATGAAAAACGGGCCAAGGGCAAATTTATTGCAGAGCATCAAAGGGAACCTGCATCACTTCAGGAAGTGGGGCAGGTAATGAAGCAAGACACCCACTATCAAGCCTGGAGTTCACTGTTGCGGACCAGCCAAGAAATGATGTGGTCTTCGGCACAAATTCCAGTACAACGGGCCATTCAAGAATTGGCGACGCAGGCCGCTCAAACACCCGCGGTAGGCAGCCTGCGGCTAAACCCAGATTTACAGATTCCGGCTTATCACACCGCCGTTGATATCCACTGCCAACCCGGGGGTTATCACACCGAGTACATAGAAAACGATGTTGCTCAGGGTGCCATTTACGACCGTGCAGTCTACATTTATGCCATGGGCCAAATGGGCGTGAATAACGCCGACATGGGTGACAGCACCGTCGCCTGGCTCAAGCAGCAACACCCCGAACTCAAACCTACTCGAATTCTCGATATGGGCTGTGCCGTAGGCCCATGCCCGAGCTTCATCCATGGGCCTGCCGGTTCATTTTTCTCAGCAAAATGCCGAAACTATCGACTTTGAAGACAACTCTTTCGACTTGGTGGTCTCACATATTTTGCTCCATGAAACATCCTCAGCTGCCATTAAAAATATAATTCGCGAGTGCCACCGTGTACTCAAACCCGGGGGCATGATGTTGCACGTAGAGACGCCGCCCTATGAAGGTATGGAGCCCTTCGACACGTTCCTCTTTGACTGGGACAGCGAAAACAACAACGAACCCTTTTGGCGAAAGAGTCATTTGCTAGACCTTGAAGCCCTGGCTAAAGATTCCGGTTTTCAAAACCACAAGCCCATTCAAATCATGGTGCCCAGTGCTTTTCAGGAAACGAAGCGTACCAACACGTTTCAGGGTGGTGATTTTGGAGGCGGCGGTGTCTGGTTTGTTTACGGGTGCCAAAAATGAGCCAAGAGGAACCTGAGGTTACGCTACAGCGAAAAGCCAAAGGCAAGCGTCCCTACTACTTCTCAGACCCCGACGTTGATCGCCTGCTCTCTATGGTCATGGCCCTTACGGGTGAGTTATCGGTAACCCGTGACCGGCTAGACACCTTAGAGCGCGTAGCAAAAGCCAAGGGCTTGTTCTCCAGTGAGGACATCGAGCAATACGCACTCTCAGATGCTGATATGGAAGCTCGAGCAGCGCGTCATCAAACGATTTTCAAAGAGGTGACCCGCATTATTGTCGGCGAAATCGAAGATCTAGACGCCAAAGAAGACAGCGACTACAGCGCCGTGGTGTCTCAGGTAGAAAACGACGGGTAAGCCCAAAGACCGCTTCAGAGCTTGAGCGCAGGCAGTACCTCAGAGCCAAAGCGTTCAATACCCCCAACAAAATCTGGCCAGCTAAAGAGCATGCCGTCGATGCCCGTGCGCTCGACAATGCCTTCTATACGGTTCACCACCGTACTGGCTGAGCCGTAGATAACGGGAATACCCATAAACGCCATGTTACCGGCTTCAACGCTCTGGTTGAGTGCCGCCTTGAGCTGATCTGAGGTCCCCCCGGTATTGGTATCCAAATCAGCACTGGCCAGAATATTGCTGATAGCCCCCTGATCTGCACCTTCGATAATAGCGTCAACCTCTGCACGGGCTTGCTCGTCGGTATCGGCCACAATGAGGTGGAACAAGGCGTAAATCCCCACATCACGCCCAGTACTCTGAGCCTTGGCGCGAATATCTTTTACCGAGGTAACCAAATTATCTTCACTGGTTAGCACAAACTGATGATCGGCGTACTGGGCAACGAACTGGCGACCGGCGGGGGACTGCCCGGCACAGACCAGTGGAATATCGCGTTTGGGTTGGGGTAATACGGAACAGTCATCCAGCTGAAAGTATTCGCCTTCCCAAGTGGCACGCCCATCACGCCACAGGGCCTGCAAAATTTGCACATATTCTCCCGCGTAGTCATAGCGACGCTGGTAGTGCTCATCACCGGGCCACATGCCCATCTGGGCATACTCAGGGCGATTCCACCCGGTCACAATATTAAGACCACAGCGACCGTCGCTAATATCATCGATGGTCGCCACCATACGAGCCACCACTGCGGGGTGTTGACTCAGGATCGATATGGAAGGAAATAAACCAATGGTTTCGGTGGCAGCGGCCAAGCCCGCCATGAGCGTAAAGGACTCTAGACAACTGTCCCAATAACCGGTCTCACCACCAAACCCACGGAACTTCATCATTGATAAGACAAAGTCTAAGCCGTGTTTTTCGGCCGCGAGGGATATGTCGAGATTGTGCTGATAGGTCGGTTGATAAACCGGGCTACCCGCGGAAGGAATATAACCGTTACTGCCGTTGGGCAGGAATACACCAAACTTCATGTAGAGCGCTCCTTCATCTCTGGAAACAGGGGGCTAATGCCCCCTGCGGCTCCGGTTTCAGGCAGTTTTCTTTACGGTCTTAGCTTTTGCTTTTGCTTTTGCCTTTGCTTTCGCCTTGGGTTTTGGCACCGCCTTCTTAACGGATTTCTTAACGGCTTTTTTGCCCGCCGCGCGCTTCACCTTTACGCTGCCACTAGCCGCCGCTTTGTCCTTACCACCCTCAAGCAGTTTAAGTGCCCAAGTCTGGAATTCAGGCTGCCTGGGGGGCTGAAGTCCTGTTTCTTTCAAACAGCGCTTTTTCAGCGTTTCAATATCGCCACCGCGATCAAACATGGGAACTTTACCGCGCTTCTGCGCCATGCGTGCCCGCAGGGTTTCCGTGCGCTTAAGGTTCACACGACGATCGGCATTCATGACCACGCCGTAACGCTTGGCGCCGTCCATGGAGACGAGCCCAGCCCGCACATCAAACTCCACCCGTTCCACTTCACGTTTGAGTGGGTCTCCGCAGCCGCCCCCGCCCCATGTGTTGAAGTAAAGAATATCTCCAGACCCCACCTCAATCCGATCACACTTGCTAGGCAAACGCTCC
>QXYP01000123.1:4185-7782 GCA_009886815.1 Halieaceae bacterium | reverse complement strand
ACCAGCCCGCATAGATTTGACTTCCCAGCCGGCCAAAGACAGCCCTGCCTCATAAGACTCCAGCAGGTGGTAGTCGAAGCGAGCACGTTTATTTTGCGCGATCGTATTGTCTTGTATTTTCTTTTTCGATTTGCCCATAGGGTGCATTATACGGGTTCACAGGCCTTGGGAATCATATTGGGTGCTAGATAATAATGTTCCGCAACCTTGGCAGGGCCAAACGACCTTGGTATTTGCCCTCGCAGCTTGCTCGATAGGCTTGGGTAATGTGCTGCGTATGCCCTATTTACTGGGGGAGTATGGCGGCGCACCATTCTTTCTGTGTTACGTGGCCACCGTTTTCACGGTTGCGGTGCCGTTGTTGACCGCTGAAGTGATGTTAGGCAGCAAGGGGCGAGCGTCGCCATTGGGCGCTTTACGATGGGCTAGTGACCAGTCGGGTCGTTCCACTCATTGGAGTCTGCTGGGCGTTATCCAGTGCCTGCTAGGTGTCACGCTGGCTATTTATTGTTTGCCTATGATCGCTTGGATGGTTGATCGAGCGGTCGTGCTTAATTCAGGGCCTTTGGCCTCAGCCAGTGCTGCCGAAGTCGCCATGAGTTTCCAGCAGCTGGTTGAAAGCCCCAATTTAACGATTCTCGTGGCTCTTGTAGGGTTGGTCACTCTGTTGGCGGCCTTGGGCCCACAGGTTGCTATGGCGTTAATCGGGTGGGTCGCCTTGCCTGCGATGGCCGTCGCTTTGTTTAGCCTGCTGCAGTTTGGGATTGAATTCGGTGACCTTGAGTCAGCAGGTGACTGGCTATTTGCGGTTAACTACTCCGATTTCGGCTGGGAGGCAGCCATGATGGGTATGCTAAGTGGTGTTTTAACACTGGTGGCTGGGTTAGGTGTGGGCAGTGTTTTTGGCGCTCGTTCGCCCAAAAACTTACCCCTGCTCCGTGCTGTCATTGCCGCAGCCATACTTGATGTCGCCTTTATGCTGGTGACAGCCGTTGCACTGATACCTCTGTTAGGCGCCACCAATGTATTGCCCGCAGAAGGGCTGATGTTCTTATTTGTCGCCGTGCCTTATGCGTTTGCCAATTTACCCTTGGGGGAGGTTTACGGCGCCGTATTTTTTGGTTTCGCGGCATTAGCAACCTTTGCGGCATTACTGGCTTTGCTAGAGCCCTCGGTCATGCTGTTACATCAGGACGGCGGGGTTAACCGTAATTTGGCCGCGCTCATGGTGGGTGCTGCCCTTGGTTTAGGGGTGTTGTGGTTGGAGCGTGTGGGGCAACACCTGGTGGTTTTACCCCTTCTGCTCGATATGGCAATAGTCGGGGTTTTATTGCTTCTGAGCGTGTTTGTCGCTTGGAGAATGCCCAGACCCTTCGCTAGAGCCGAGTTGTACAGAGAGCCCCGCTGGCTGTTTACTTTGTGGTGGTTGTGTCTGCGCTTTATTGTTCCCACCGTGCTGATTTTGGTGCTTATTTGGCGGTTTGTGGCACCCCAGTGATAAGGCTGAGGTAATATAAACCGCATGACTATTATTGATCGCAGCGCGCTTTTACCGTTTTCTGCTGAGAGTGTTTTCGATTTGGTGGCCGATATCGAGGGCTATCCCGATTTTCTTCCCGGCTGTGTAGGCGCCGAGATCATTGAGCGAGATACCCATACCGTCACGGCTCGCTTGGCGTTGTCCCGGGCAGGTATGACTCAAAGCTTCATGACTCAAAATACTCTAGCCCGCGCCCAAACCATTGATTTGCGGCTAATCGACGGCCCGTTTGAGCGCTTTTCTGGCGTGTGGACGTTTAAATCACTCGCGCCGGAGGCTTGTAAAGTGGCCCTACTGTTAGATTTTCGACTCAAAAGCAGCTTAATCAATGTAGCCGCAGGGAAGTTGTTTGACCGTGTTGCTCACGACCTGGTCGATGCAGTGGTCAAGCGAGCTCAGACTGTGTTGGGAGATTCCGCGTTATGACAGATTCAATGACCATTGAGGTAGCTTACGCACTTCCCGATAGGCAGCTCATTCGTGCAGTGACGGTCCCTGAGGGTACAACCGCCTCTGAAGCGGTCATTTTATCGGGCATCGAAGGGGAGTTTGAGGAGCTGACGCTGGGCGACAGTCCTAAATTGGGTATTTTTGGAAAGGCTATTAAGGGGGATCGTGTGCTCAAGCCCGGGGAACGTGTGGAAATTTATCGGGCCTTGAAGGTTGATCCCAAAGAGGTGCGCAAGCGCAGAGCTGCTGAAGCTAAAGAGCGGCGCGCCGAGGGTTAAGGTTCGATTAAACCTCTTCTTCCTCTTCGCTTTCAGGGTTTACCTGTGCATCTGTGTCTTCCGTGTTGGCCCAGTCGGGAACCTCGCTGCCCGTAACGTTGACCAATGCGTCGCCATCGAAAAACACGGATAGCTTGCTTTCCTCGAGGGTTTTAGTGCCATTGCGCAAAAAATAACGGTAATCCCAGCGATCGGTGTTAAAGGTGTCTTCTATAAGGGGTGTTCCCATGACAAACCGTACCTGCCTGCGTGTCATATTAGGCTTGAGTTGCTCGATCATCTCGGGGGTGACGATATTTCCCTGCTCAACGTCGATTCGGTAGGCGCTGAGAAAACTCAAGCTACCACTGCAGCCCGATAGTAGGACTAGGGCGAGCGTTAGGGGGACTAAGGGGCTGCGAAGATGCAATGCCATCGGATTTTGGTTCCAAGCTTCGATCTGGTCGGGCATGATACCCCGTAATCACCCACAACGGTCACGGAAAAATATTATGCCTAGTGAAAACCTCGAGCTACGCAAGGCTGGCCTTAAGGTCACCCTGCCCCGTATCAAGATCCTGCAAATGCTCGACTCTACCTCTGAGAGCGCAGAGCACTTGAGTGCTGAGGATGTTTATCAGCGGCTTCGCGACACGGGTGAGGATGTGGGGTTGGCTACGGTCTATCGTGTCTTGACGCAGTTTGAGACCGCAGGCCTAGTGACCCGTCACAATTTTGAGACAGGGCATTCGGTGTTTGAGTTGTCCTCTGATGACCACCACGATCACATGGTCGACGTGGAAAGCAATGAGGTTGTCGAGTTTTTCGACGAAGTTATTGAAGCGCGACAGCATGAAATTGCAGAAGCTAATGGTTACGACATTATCGATCACTCACTGGTGTTGTATGTGCGCAAGCAACGCTAGCTAATCTGCATTGAGCATTTCCCGGGCATGGGCTCGGGTGCTCTCCGTAATGGTCAACCCACCCTGCATTCGCGCGATTTCTTCAACACGCTCCTCACTTGCCAGCAAATGCACTTCAGTGAAAACCGCTGAGGCGTCACCGCTTTTACTGACCTGCAGGTGGTGTGAACCCTTGCAGGCGACCTGAGCCAAGTGCGTGACGCACAGTACTTGAACCCGCTGGCTTAACTGGCTCAGAAGCTCCCCAACAACCTCTGCAACCCCGCCGCCTATACCGACATCAACTTCATCGAAAATCATGGTGGGCGCCGTGGCGCTCTCCGCTGCGGCAACTTGTAAGGCAAGACTAATTCGCGACAGTTCGCCGCCGGAGGCGATTTTGGCCAGAGACCCCGGCGCGCTCCCCGGATTGGTGCTAATAAGA
>QXYP01000123.1:0-4175 GCA_009886815.1 Halieaceae bacterium | reverse complement strand
GATCGGGCGGGCCCTCTGTATGTTGGGTTAGCACTACCTGAAAGTCGCAGCGTTCCATGGCGAGTCGGCCCAAGGTTGCTGAAACGTGTCCGATGAGCTGTTTGGCCGCCTTTTTGCGTTTCGTGGTTAGCTTTTTGGCACTTTTTTCCCAGGTTAGCTGAGCGTTTTGAAGGGCTTCTTCAAGTTGATTCAGTTGATCGGGGCCGGCATTGAGCGTCTCAAGCTCAGCTGCAAGTTGCCCATGACGGTGGCTGAGCTGCTCAGGCATGACGCGGTGTTTGCGCGCTAAGTCGTAAACGTGTTCAAGGCGATCTGAAACCCACTGCAGCTGCGCTGGGTCACGATCGAGTTGATCGGTGTATCTGATGAGCTCACTGTGTGCTTCTTGCAATTGAATTTCCGCGGTCTCAAGCATCTCGCGGATATTCTTCATAGCGGAGCCTTCGTGCCGTTCATCAGACACCAGTTGTCGGGCGCGCCCCAGTTGCTCCAACTGTTGCTCGCAGTGCTCCTGTGCCTGCCCAGAGCTGTCCAGCAGGAAGTCGGCATTGAGCAGTTGCTTCTGTTCCGCCTCAAGACGCTGTAGTTCTTCGGCGCCTAAGCTCAGGGTGTCGAGCTCTGAAACCTGATAACTGAGCAGATCAAAACGTGCGGTATCGGCTTCAGATTGTCCTGTTTTCTGCGCGAGCTCTGTAGCGAGCTTATGCCAGTGCGCCGAGGCCTGGGCGACCTGTGTCGCTAGCTCAGTGGCATTGGCGGTGGCGTCTAGGAGGGCGCGCTGGCTGGCTTTGCGCAGTAGAGATTGATGGGCATGCTGACTGTGAATATCAACCAAGAGTGCGCCAACAGCGGCACAATCGACCAGTGTTGCCGGTGCGCCATTGATAAATGCCTTAGAGCGGCCGTCGGCGCCGGCCACTCGCCGTAAGATACATTCCTCGGCGGGAAGGTCGAGTTCTCGTTCTTTGAGCCAGGCGGTGACGGCAGGAAGCTGGTCAATCTGGAACACGGCCGTAATGTCGGCGCGCTTGGCCCCTGGTCTGACGGTTCTGGCATCTGCGCGGTCGCCAATACACAGCCCTAATGCATCGAGCATAATAGACTTTCCGGCGCCTGTTTCTCCCGTAATCACCGTCATACCCTCGTCTAAATCTATGTCCAGAGAGGCGACAACGGCATAATCACGGATACTGATTTGCTTTAGCATAAAGTGGTTCCGATTCTTTCCTCTCTTATAGCGCAACATGGCCCAATCGGGAACGGTCGAAGACGGTTCTTTGTCCTGAACGGCGGCTGTGTTACTAATTAGGGATGACTATTGACGTTATTTGCTATGCCAACCACTGATCTTTCAGGCCGCGCGACGGATTTGCTTCGAACCTTGGTCGAAATGCACATTCGAGATGGGCAACCGGTGGGTTCAAAGAGCCTGCAGGCACACAGCGCTCTGTCGGTCAGTCCGGCGACGGTTCGCAACATTATGTCTGACCTTGAAGAGCGTGGATTTTTGACCTCACCCCATACCTCGGCGGGAAGAATTCCTACCGCAAGGGGGTACCGGCTCTTTGTCGACACCCTATTGCAAGTTCAGCCCATAGAGGAAAATGCGGTTCTCGCCCTGCGAGAAGAGCTCAACCCCAATCGAACGGCGAAGGATTTGGTGCAGACAGCATCGACACTGCTAGCTCACGTGACCTCCCAGGCTGGCATTGTCACCGTCCCAAGAACCAAAGTGAATCAACTCAGGCAGGTCGAGTTCCTGCCATTATCTGAAAATCGAGTTTTGGTGATTTTGGTGGTTAACGAGCGTGAAGTACAAAATAGGGTGATCGAGCTGGCTCAACCGCTGTCTGAGGTGCAACTGAAAGCGGCGGCCGATTTGATCAACCAGCGTTATGCCGGCGCCGATTTGATTGAGGTAAAGGCTAGGCTTGTTCAGGAAATGGCAGAGGCGCGAAGCCGTATCGACGAATACATGGCGGCGGCTCTCGACTTGGCAAATCAGGCACTGGATGACGGTGAGCCCGGCGAGGACTATGTTGTTGCTGGCGAGAATTATCTTTTGGGCCAAGCGCACCCGGAGGACATGGACAAACTTCGAGAGCTTTTCGATGCCTTTCAGCATAAAAGAGATGTTCTCGAGCTACTTGAACGGTCTTATCGTGCTCAGGGAGTACAAATCTTCATAGGCGAGGAAGCCGGATACGACGTATTTGGTGACTATTCAGTGGTGACAGCGCCCTACGCTCAGGGTAGCCGCACCTTGGGTGTTCTTGGCGTAATTGGTCCTACACGGATGGCCTATGAGCGCATCATACCTATGGTCGACGTGACGGCGAAGATGCTGAGTGCCGCACTGTCGCGCGCCTAACTGCCCCGGCGCCTGGCCAGCACGAGCGTGTGGCGTGAGGTTGATTTAACTTTTTCTCATTGAGAATCACCGAGTTCAAGCAAGCTCCAGCGCACCTGCGATGCCTTGGCTAAATAATTTAACGATTATGGCGGGTCCCGCCCGTATTTCTGACTCACCGACACCCGCACGCAGAGGCTTATCTCCAAGCGGTAAGCTCATGCCGCGTCAAAGCCTTAGGGTCCTGGCGGGTAATCAACCCGCTACAAATTGGCTTTGACGCTTGAAATTGTTGCTATGCATCCCCATTTCCGATTCCAAACCAGGGCGGCGCAAGCTGCGTAGCCTGATCACATTATGATTGAACTATGCCAGAGGGTGCTGGAAATGGCAGACGACAAGACCGAATATACTGACGATGAAGCTCTCGCTGCGGTGGGAGGCACCGTAGATGTCACCGATGAAGACGCTGAACCCATAGAGCTGAACCCAGAGCAAGTTACTGCGCAACTTGAAGCAGATCTGGCCGAGGCGAAGGATGCCGCGCTTCGGGCCCAGGCCGATGCGGCCAACGTTCAGCGCCGTGCTGAGCAAGAGGTTGATAAGGCGCGAAAGTTTGCATTAGAGCGCTTCATCAGCGAGCTGCTGCCCGTTGTCGATAATATGGAACGCGCCCTTGAGGCTGCCGGCACCGATGAGGCGGTAAAGCCCATTGTTGAAGGTGTTGAACTCACGCAAAAGAGTTTGATCGATGCGTTGCAAAAACATGGCGTGGAACCGGTGGATCCTATGGGTGAGCCCTTCGATCCTCAAATCGCCCAGGCAATGAGCATGGTTGCAAATCCCGAGGTAGAGCCGAATACGGTGATTGCTGTCATGCAGAAGGGATACCAGTTAAACGGACGGTTGATTCGCCCGGCAATGGTCATGGTGAGCAAGGCCGCCGATTAATATCCATAGAGAAAGTCTTGAATTTTTTTAAATTGGACCCATCTATACAGGCAAGCAAGGATGGCGGGCAGAAGCCCCGTTAAGAGGAGAGAACAATGGGCAAGATTATTGGAATAGACCTTGGAACCACCAATTCCTGTGTATCGGTATTGGAAGGTGGAAAGGCGCGAGTTATTGAAAATGCAGAAGGCGGACGCACGACGCCATCTATTGTCGCTTATGCCGACGATGATGAAATTCTGGTAGGGCAGGCGGCGAAACGCCAGGCGGTCACCAACCCGACCAATACACTGTATGCGGTCAAGCGTCTCATTGGGCGCCGCTTTGACGACAAAGTGGTTCAAAAAGACATCAAAATGGTGCCCTACAACATTGTCAAAGCTGACAATGGCGATGCCTGGGTGGAAGCAAAGGGCAATAGCATGGCGCCGCCACAGGTGTCTGCTGAAGTCTTGCGTAAGATGAAGAAGACCGCCGAAGAATTTTTAGGTGAAACAGTTTCTGAAGCCGTCATTACCGTGCCTGCTTACTTCAACGATTCTCAGCGTCAAGCCACGAAAGACGCAGGCAAAATTGCTGGACTTGAGGTTAAGCGCATTATCAATGAGCCGACCGCTGCGGCGTTGGCTTATGGCATGGACAAATCTCAAGGAGATCGCACCATTGCGGTCTATGACCTCGGTGGCGGTACCTTCGATATTTCAGTGATCGAGATTGCTGAGGTCGATGGTGAGCACCAGTTTGAGGTTTTGGCGACCAACGGCGATACCTTCTTAGGCGGCGAAGATTTTGACCTTCGGCTCATCGAGTATTTGGCCGATGAATTTAAACGCGAAAATGGTATTGACCTTCATGGCGATCCACTCGCGCTGCA
>QXYP01000122.1 GCA_009886815.1 Halieaceae bacterium | reverse complement strand
AGTGACTTTATACCCGTCATTGCACCGATTGCCGGCGGTGCCGATGGCAAAACTTATAATATAAACGCCGATTTAGTCGCAGGAAAAATAGCTGAAGTACTGCATGCGGAAAAACTCATGCTGTTGACCAATGTAGCTGGGCTGCTCGATCAGAAAGGCGACGTTTTAACAGGCCTGTCCACTGAAGAAGTCGACCGGCTGATTTCTGATGGCGTGGTTAAGGGCGGGATGCTGCCAAAAATACGCTGCGCCCTCGATGCGGTAAAACATGGCGTCACAAGTGCTCATATTATTGATGGTCGTGTGCCCCATGCTGCGCTCCTAGAGATTTTTACCGATGAAGGTATTGGTACTCTGATTAGCAATAAATACTAGTGCACCATAATATTTAGCCCTGAGGGCCATTAAAAATTGCACTAGCCCCCGTCTATAGCTAGCATGAAAGTGACTTCCGCTGGATTTACCGTCCATGGCAAACTCAAAATTAGGACGCCGAGATCAAATCTTGCAGGCATTGGCCGCGATGCTTGAGCAAGGCCCAGATACTCGTATTACCACGGCTAGGCTCGCCAAAGAGGTCGGGGTGTCGGAAGCGGCCCTTTATCGGCACTTTCCCTCTAAAACGAAAATGTTTGAGGCGCTGATTGAGTTCGTAGAGGCGACCTTGTTCACGCGAATCAGCCGCATCACGGAAGATAAACAAAATAGCCTCGATTGCTGCTATCGAATCCTAGAGTTGTTGCTCGGGTTTTGTGAGCGCAATCCGGGCATTACCCGCATTCTCCATGGAGAAGCCCTGCAAGGGGAGTCGGAAAGGCTGCATCTTCGTGTTGCGCAGCTCTTTGATCGCATCGAAACCCAACTGCGCACAACATTGAGGGAGGCTGAAGTCAAAGAGCAGCTGCGGCCAACCCTATTGCTCGCCGACAGCGCCAGCTTAATACTCGCCGCCGCCGAAGGCAGGATTTCACAGTTTGTTCGCAGTGGGTTTAAACGCTCGCCGATACAAGGCTGGGACACGCAATGGGCATTGTTAGCCGCTAACCTGATGCGGCCAGTACCGGGTTAACCGACCTACTGGGGCGGTGTTTCCAGTTGGTGGCGTAATCGAACAACATCTTGCAACTGCTCAAATCGGTCGATATCACGCTGATAAAGCGCAGTCATTTCAGTAATTTGAGCCGCACGCGTTGTAATTTTATCGTCGGTACTCTCGATCTCTCGTTTAAGCAGCTTAATATTCTCAAGGTCGACGGGTTGCGGTTCAACACCGGAACGCTCTGTCGCGGCAACCCGGGCTTGGGCGTTCTCTACTTGCTGCCGCAAGCTTCTGCGATTGGACTTAAGAATAGAAACCCGAATTTTTAAATCGCTCAAAGATCGGTCTCTGGCGTCTTCAATATCGGCGATAGTCGAGTAGCGTAGGAGCAGCGACTCATCCCAGTTTTGTAGGCGCTGCTGTTCTGACTTGGCATCCTCCTCAAGCTCGCGAGAAAGTGCCACGTTCGCACGCTCTTCTGCTGTCATCGCCCTGGGAACGACAGAGACCACCACGCCATTGGCATCTAAAACTTCATAGCCGTTGTCGGCGTACTCAACAGGGACGTGAAAATCCACCACCAAAACCCCGTTGTCGGCCCGGTAGCGATACAAGTTTTCAGCCGCAACCTGATGAGCAGCTATCGCACACAATGCCGTGAAAAGGGCACCAATTAAGCGGGGGCTAAACCCCATAACGATCTCGATAACGTTGCATAGGCTCAAGATATTGGCTTAGATCTTGGGTGGACTCAAGCCATTCAATGATGTCATGCATCGTTATGACGCTAGCAACCTTCAGCCCAAGCTCATCCCGGACCTCTTCGACCGCGGAGCGAGTGCCCGATCCACATTCGCAGCGATCCAGACCAATGACAACCCCAGAAGGTTGAGCACCAGCATCTCGGATGAGTGTAATCGCTTCTCTTATAGCGGTTCCCGCAGTGATCACATCATCAACGATAACCACATCGTCCTTCAGCGGCGCACCCACCAGCAAACCGCCCTCTCCATGATTTTTGGGTTCCTTACGGTTAAAACTGTAGGGCACATCCAGACCATGGTGACTCGCGAGGGCCATCGCTGTCGCGGTCACCAGCGGAATACCTTTGTAGGCGGGCCCAAATAAGACCGTGGGAATTAAGTCAAACGCGACCAGTGTATTGGCATAGCACCGCCCTAGCTCCGCCAAAGCTTGGCCGCCGGAAAACCCTCCGGCATTAAAAAAGTAGGGGCTCACACGGCCAGATTTCAACTCAAATTCGCCAAACCGTAAGACCTGACAGCGGATGGCCAATTCAATAAACGCCTTGCGTGTGGCGGTATGCGCTGCGTTGCTCATAGCGGTATTCTTCGTTGGGTTATTGGGCAATTAAATTCTGACAATCTCACATTTCTCTACGGTCGTGATGGCAGGTAGCTTTACCTTGCCCTATGATACTGGCGTTGTTTATACAGGACTAGCAATGAAAGTCGTCAGTTTAGTAGTTGAAGGCCTAGAGCAGGCACAGAAAGCCGGCCTTTTTGACTGGCTCCACGAGGAAGACGCCGACATCGTGTGCCTGCAGGATACGCGTTGTTCTGAATATACCTTAAAAGAAGACGTGTATTTCCCCCAGAACTACAGTCCCTACTTCCTTGACGACTTTGATAACCCGAAACGTAATGGCGTCGCCATTTACTGTAAAAAACTTCCAAAAGCGATTATGACGGGCCTAGGCTTCGCTGATTTTGACAGCCGCGGCCTGTACATTCAGGCCGACTATCCCAATGTCAGTGTAGGGTCATTATTGATGCCGAGTGGCCTGGCCAATGACGAGGCCATGAACACTAAATTGAAATTTTTGGAGCAACTAGGCCTGCACCTGCAGAAAATCAAAAATAAACGCAGGGACTTTATCTTCTGCGGCGGTTGGGAGTTAATCGGAGCGCCGATCGATGCCGAAGAGGCGGGTAACCGAATTGATATTCCAGGATTTTCTAGTATCGAGCAGGCCTGGCTTCAAGAGTTGTATCAGAACGGCTATTGCGACGCTTTCAGAAGCCTAAATACAGGCTCTGAAGACTTTACCTGGTGGCCCGAGGGAGATGATGGCGGTGCACTACGCTCAGACACGCACATCACATCTTCGTCCTTGGAGGGTCGAGTTATGAGTGCTGTGATCAATACCGACGATGCGTTTTCAAGCCATGCACCCGTCATCATCGAGTACGACGTCGAGCTTTAAACCGACAGCGCCTCACGCTGCTTGTTGATAATAATCTGACCACCTGCAACAGCCAGATCAAGCATGTTGTTTAGTTCGGCTCTTTCAAACGCGGCGCCTTCAGCGGTGCCCTGTACCTCGATCAGGCCTCCGCCTTCTGCAACCACGACATTCATATCCGTGTCCGCGGTCGAATCCTCAGCATAATCAAGATCTAGTACAGCCTGGCCTTTCCAAACGCCCACCGAAACCGCACCAATTAAAAACTTCAGCGGGTCAGACTGTAAGGCTTGCTTGCGTTGTAGCGTATTCAGGGCGTCAACAACGGCTACGCAGGCTCCCGAAATAGACGCTGTCCGGGTACCGCCATCGGCTTGAATGACATCACAGTCTAAAGTCAGCGTATTTTCACCTAGCGCCTTTAAATCAATCGCGGCCCGCAGCGATCGCCCAATTAGCCGCTGAATTTCAACGGTGCGCCCAGACTGCTTGCCTCGACTGGCCTCTCTGCTCATTCGGCTGCCTGTGGATCTGGGCAACATTCCATACTCTGCCGTCAGCCAACCCTGACCTTTACCCCGCAAAAACCCCGGTACTCCCGGAGTTAATGAAGCCGTACAAAGCACTCGAGTTTGTCCAAACGACACGAGGACCGAGCCCTCCGCATGACAAGTAAAATTACGTTCAAAGGTTATTGCTCTCAGCTCATCAAGCGCTCTACCGCTTGGGCGATCCAAAATAACCGACATAGAACAAACTCCTTTGAGAGGGTGGAAGTGTCATTGGCAGCGCCACGGCGGCCCTAACTGTTAAACTCAGGACACAGCGTCACTGATAACGGCACAGGAACAACAGGGAGGTAGCAAGTTGACACAAAGCATGACTGGCTTTTCGCGGGCCATTGTAACAACTGACTCGGCATCGGTCACAATAGAAATGAGATCAGTCAACAATCGTTATCTCGATGTGCAGTTTCGTTGCCCTGAAATACTTCGATCACAGGAAGTATCCTGGCGTCAAAAGATTGCAAAATTAATCACCCGAGGCAAAGTAGACGTCTCGGTACGAACTGACCTCTCAAAACAGGGCGGGTCGTTGCGGCTAGACCAAGGGCGCCTCGATGAATTACATACCGTAATGAATCAGCTTGGCGAACGATTCCCCGACGCTGCACCCCCTGATCAACTCGCATTGCTATTGGCCCCTGGCGTTATCTCTGGAGAAACCACCGCCGAAGCTGTGTGGGTCGAGGCAGGCACAGACGCGCTATCACAGGCGCTTAGCGCATTGGTCGCCAGCAGAAAAGAAGAAGGCAGTAAACTGAAAAGCCTTATCTTGAGTCGGTGCGAGGCGTTCAAGCACTATCTAGCAGACTTCCGAACGGCGCTACCCGACCTTCAAGAGGCCAATCGACAGCGGCTACTGAGCCGAATACAACTGTTGTCTGTGGAACCCGATGGCAAAAGGCTGGAGGAAGAGCTGGTTTACAGCGCCCAGAAAACCGATGTCGATGAAGAACTGGATAGACTTGACGCGCACCTCATGGCAATAGAGGTCGCGATAGAGGGCACGCAGCCTTGTGGCCGCCGTCTTGATTTTTTGATGCAGGAGCTCAACCGTGAAGCCAACACTTTGGCCTCAAAGTCGGCTTCACTATTAACGACGCAGACTGCTGTAGAGTTCAAGGTGCTCATCGAACAAATGCGGGAACAAATTCAAAACATTGAGTAAAGGAGGTACAGAGGCTTGGCAGAGCATCCACCAACGGGCAACTTACTGACCGTATCCGCGCCCAGCGGGGCAGGTAAGACCTCCCTAGTGCGCGCACTGATTGAGCGCAGGAAAAACCTGAGTGTTTCTGTGTCCCATACAACGCGTCCTATGCGGCCAGGAGAGGTTGATGGCGTCAATTACCATTTTATTTCCAAGGAAGCCTTTCTTGCCGCCCGGGAGTCTGGAGAGTTCTTTGAGTGGGCAGAAGTTTTTGGTCACTTTTATGGAACAGCCAAAGCCCAAGTCGCGCAGCTCAGAGCAGCAGGCAATGACGTGATTTTAGAAATCGATTGGCAGGGGGCCCGACAAGTTAAAGCCGTGTGCCCCGAGAGCTGCTGTATTTTTGTATTACCACCCTCAATCTCGGACCTAGAAAGTCGGCTCACAAAACGGGGGCAGGATGACCCCGACACCATTAAGCGACGCATGGACGAAGCACAAAGCGAAATGGCCCACTGGTCAGATGCCGATTATTTAGTCCTCAACGACGACTTTGATCGTGCACTTGCTGAGCTCACCACAATTACTGACAGCCTTAGGCTCACTCTCGATTATCAATCGAAGAATCTGACCACGATTCTCAGAGCCCTAACCGACCACTGAGGTGATTTTTACCATAGTCCGTTACCGGCCTTAGTGGGGTATACTGGTGGACTGTTTCGCATTTGTGCGACGTTAACCGGAGAACGCTTCACCCATGGCACGCATCACTGTAGAAGATTGTTTAGACAACGTAGACAACCGTTTTGAGCTGGTTATGCTCGCGGCAAAACGGGCTCGTCAAATCGCCACTCAAGGAAAGGACCCACTTGTCGATGAAGAATCAGACAAGCCTACAGTCATTGCTTTGCGCGAAATTGCGGAAGGCAAGGTGACGCCTGAGCTTATCGCACGCGAAACCGAAATCGAAGCTGAAGAAGAGCTGGCAGCGAGCTTCGAAACACCCGTTTACTAACCTCCGGGTAATAGAGACCTTTGGTTGCCGGTACTTTCCAGGTCCTTAGTAGCTCTATCACAGATGCTAGGTCACGGCTGCGGTTAAAAACCGCCGCCAGTGCCCAGCCAAAGGTTGGCGGCAACGCCGACCGTTCCTTCGCAAGCTTTGAACGTCAGATCAATTCCTATCTTCACGATACGCAAGTATTGCTCGTGAAGCGCGCCTACTTCTTCGCTGAACAGGCCCATTACGGCCAAGTACGCCGCAGCGGTGAGCCTTACGTCACCCATCCTCTAGCGGTCGCTGGTGTTCTTGCAGAAATGCACATGGACCACCAAAGCCTTATGGCCGCCCTGCTGCACGACACCATCGAAGATACCGGTGTTACCAAGGAAGATATTGGCGCCCAGTTCGGTGCAGAAGTGGCAGAACTCGTAGACGGGGTGAGTAAACTAACCCACATAGAGTTCGACAGCCTCGAACACAAGCAGGCCGAAAACTTCCAAAAAATGGCGTTAGCCATGGCGCGTGATATCCGAGTGATTCTCGTAAAGCTCGCCGATCGGCTGCACAACATGCGAACTTTAGGCGTACTCAGTCGAGAAAAAATCAAACGCATCGCCGGGGAGACCCTCGACATATACGCGCCCATTGCACTACGCCTGGGTATGAACTCGGTTCGTATGGAGCTAGAAGACCTAGCGTTTAAAGCTTTATATCCTATGCGAGCACGCCGCATTGATGCAGCGATTCGCAGTGCCGGCGGCAATCGCAAGTCCCTCATTAATCAGGTGCGCAACCAGATTAAAACAGCTTTATCCCGAGATGAGCTTGAATGCCGAGTTATCGGGCGAGAGAAGCACCTCTACAGTATTTATTCGAAAATGAAGGCAAAGCGGAAATCGTTTTCCGAAATCATGGATATTTTCGCATTTCGAATCATTGTTGAGTCTGTCGATGATTGCTATCGCGTCCTTGGGGCGGTCCATAGCCTCTACAAACCCGTTCCCGGAGAATTTACTGACTATATTGCTATCCCCAAGGCAAACGGCTACCAATCGTTACACACGGTATTAAAAGGGATGCACGGTATACCGATAGAGATACAAATTCGCACGGGCGAAATGGAGGACATGGCCAACAACGGCATCGCAGCCCACTGGCTTTATAAGTCAGATAACGGGTCAGTGAGCGCTTCCCACACACGGGCAAGAGAGTGGGTGCAGGGGCTTTTGGAAATGCAGCAGCGGGCCGGCAACCCGATGGAATTCATTGAAAGTGTCAAAATGGACCTCTTTCCCGATGAGGTTTATGTCTTTACGCCCCGCGGGGACATTATGGAACTACCGCGAGGCGCCACCGCTGTCGATGCCGCCTATGCGGTGCATACCGACATTGGCAATGCCTGCGTGGCCTGTCGAATAAATCGGCGTCTCGCGCCCCTTTCCGAGCCTCTTGAAAGCGGACAAACCATTGAAATCATTACCTCGCCCAACGGAAGGCCGAATCCTGATTGGTTTAATTACGTGGTCACCGCAAGAGCACGAACACATATTCGGCACTTTTTGAAAGACCAACGCAGAGAGGACTCGGTTGAGTTAGGCCGAAACCTGCTCAACAAAGCCCTTATCGCTCATGGCGTCAGAATTGATGACTTTATGGGCGAACTGATAGAGCCCACACTCAAAAAATTGGGCAGTCCAGACCTCGATACCTTGTTTATCGATATTGCACTGGGGAATTTACTGCCCCAAATTGTCGCGAGTCGTATCGCGGGTGCCACCGCTGGCCCGGTCGACCCCGAGCGTAGTGAGGCCGTGGCTATTCGAGGTACAGAAGGCTTCGTTGTCACCTACGCCAAGTGCTGCTGTGCTTTACCGGGTGACCCTATTGGCGGGTATCTCAGCCCTGAAAAAGGTTTGGTAGTTCATCGCGAGGACTGCAGAAATTTGTTGGAAATGCGCGAGCATCCCGAGCGAATGATGAACCTCAGATGGGATGAAGAAGCGGAGGGCCTTTATTCGGTCGGGCTGCGACTAGAATCTGAGAACCGACGTGGCATCATTGCCGTTGTTGCCACAAGGCTAAGCACCGTCGGCATGAATATTGATCGCATTTCAACCACCGATAAAGATGCCCAATACACCTATGTCGATATCGAACTTCAGGTGCGTAGCCGTATCCACCTTGCACGCATCATGAAGCGGCTAAGAACGGTTGAGGGCGTAAGGCGCGTTATCCGTATCAGCCGACGCTAACGCCTACCCTGTCAAAGTCCTAACGAGGAAAAATCTCCATGTCCAACAGAGCCGTCATTTCCACTGAAGCCGCACCTGCAGCCATCGGGCCTTATTCACAGGCGATTAAAGTGGGTAACACGGTCTGGATTTCAGGGCAGATCCCTCTCGACCCAAACACTATGACCTGCGTCAGTGGTGGGATAGAAGCAGAAACGCAACAGGTGTTTGCCAACCTTTCGGCGATTGCTGAGGCCGCTGGCGGCGAGCTGAACGACGCCGTGAAAATCAACATTTCTCTCACCGATCTCGGTAACTTTGCCGCCGTAAATGGGATCATGGAGCAACACTTCGACGAACCCTATCCGGCGCGAGCCTGCGTTGAAGTTGCAGCGTTACCTAAGGGCGTTGCGGTAGAAATTGAGGCTATTCTCAGTCTTTAAGCCTGTGAAGCGTGTCCATGTTTTAGGGTAGGTGCTGGGCCATCAGTGCGGAAAATCCTGTTTGATAGTCGGGATAACTAAAACGATAACCCGCACTGCGCAAAAGCTGACTACTGCACCGACGATTAGCGAGACGGCTGGTGGCGACACCTTTCATGGCAGAAAGACCAAGCCGCTGGATCAACCAGGCTTCAACCTCCCCGACTTGTGATGGGCGTTGATCGCTGGCGATATAAACCGGGTCATTGGTTTCCCCTTGTTCAAGACGACGCAAGCAAAATGCCATAATTCCAGCGAGATCATCCCGATGAATTCGGTTGCTAATACGATCAGGATCCGGGCTACACAGGCCTTTTTGTAATCGCTGAATCAACATGCCCGGCCACTCACCGTAAATACCTGACGCCCGCAGCACTGTCGCACCCGGGCACACGGCCAGAAATTGACGCTCTGCTTCTATAATGCTGGCTGCCAGGGGGTCTGTTTGGGTAAGGGGAGAACTTTCATCGACCCAGTCTCCACCGGCCTGCGCGTACACGCGGGTAGACGACACCAAAACGCCCCCTTTAAGCGATGACAACAGCCCCAGTTCCGCCATCTGTGCTACGGGAGCCGCATAACCTTGATAATATCCAGCAGAATCTCTCGCCGTTGGCAGGGGGGTGAACACCACATAATCGGGCTGTAAATCGATAAGGCCCGTCAGGTCAGCGCGTTGCGTGTAATCACCGGTAATGGCATTGAAATTGTCAGGAAGCGGGTCAACACGTCGCCGCACGGCACTCACTCGCCAGCCCTCAGCCGCAAGCTGTTTCCCAAGGCGTATGCCAAGATCGCCGCAACCAACCATCAAAACGTGTGGTGAACTCACCGAAACTTCTCTCACAGACTATGATGACTCTATTATGCCCTTTCACTTAGGCTATTGTGTGATCGCAATCAGATGAATCTTTTTTAATGACCTCAACCCCAGCCAACTCTCTGGGGGCATCCATCGGCACTTTACGCGGTGTTGGCCCCAAACTTCAGCAGCGACTCGAAGAGTTGGGCCTGTTTTGTGTCGAAGATATTCTTTACCACTTTCCATTGCGCTACCAAGACCGCACCCAGGTGACAACCATTGGCAGCCTGCAGGATGGCGTGGATGCGGTGGTACAGGGATCTATACGGTTAGCCAGTATCGTACCCGGTCGAAGGCCGACACTGATCGCCAAAATAGAAGATGGTACCGGTGTACTTACCGTAAGATTTTTCCACTTTCGCCGCGCGCAGGCGCAACAAATGAAGCCGGGGCTTCCTATCGCTTTATTTGGGCAAGCCCGTCGGTCCGGTGCCGGTCTCGACATGGTTCATCCTGAATACCGCCTTGAGGATGCAAGCATCTTGCTGGAAGCCGCCCTGACACCCATTTACCCAACCGTCGAGGGCTTAGGCCAGGGGCTTTGGCGGAAACTGACCGAACAAGCACTGACCATTCTCAAAAAAAATTGCCCTGAAGACTTGTTGCAGGGCGTGGCTGACTCTCCCTTTGCACTGGCTGATGCCATTGAGTTTCTGCACCGCCCACCGCCCAATGCACCGGTAGAAAGCATTCGAGAGTGGCAGCATCCAGCACAGCTGAGATTGGCACTGGAAGAGCTGGTCGCCCATAATTTGTCCTTACAAATGCTCAGGGCACAAGAAAAAGCCTGCCTGGCAGTGGCCATGAAAAGCGATCAATCGATAGGTGGGCCGTTCCTCGCCGACCTGCCGTTCCAGCCTACTGCCGCTCAGCAAAGAGTGATCCAAGAAATAGCCCATGACATGAGATTATCCAGCCCCATGCTGAGACTGATTCAGGGGGACGTTGGATCAGGTAAAACATTTGTGGCCGCCATGGCCTGCATCACGGCTATTGAAGCCGGCCAACAGGTGGCCTTAATGGCACCCACTGAGCTTTTGGGGGAGCAGCACTTACAAACCTTTAAGCAATGGTTAGAGCCCTTCAATGTTCGTATTGCTTGGTTGAGTGGAAGGATAAAAGGTCGAGCACGCAGCGAGGTCTTACAAGAAATTAGTGATGGGGCTGTAGGGCTGGTCGTCGGCACCCATGCGTTGTTTCAGGAGGGGGTTAACTTCGCCTCCCTTGCGCTGGTGATTGTCGATGAGCAGCACCGCTTTGGTGTCCATCAAAGATTAGCCCTAACCGAAAAAGCCTCGGGAGAGGCGCTCCCTCACCAACTGGTTCTTACCGCCACACCCATTCCCCGGACCCTCTCCATGGTGGCCTATGCAGACCTCGATTGTTCGGTGATTGATGAGCTACCGCCCGGGCGCACACCGGTTCAAACCACACTTCTTGATAGTCAGCGCAGGGATCGAGTGATACAGCGTGTCGGGGCCGCGTGCAGTGAGGGTCGGCAAGCCTATTGGGTATGCACCTTGATTGAAGAATCTGAAAATCTCGACGCCAGGGCCGCGGAAGCCACAGCGGAATTGTTACAAACCCAGCTACCTAATTTGCGCATTGGCCTAATTCATGGACGCTTACCACCCGCGGAAAAAGAAGCCATGATGGCGGCATTTAAGTCCGGAAATATCGAACTGTTGGTGGCCACGACGGTAATCGAAGTGGGCGTTGATGTCCCCAATGCCAGCCTTATGATTATTGAAAACCCAGAACGTCTGGGGCTCGCTCAGCTACATCAACTACGAGGCCGGGTGGGGCGAGGCGCCGTTGCGAGCCACTGTGTTCTTTTGTACCAAGCCCCTTTGAGCCAAAGGGGGCGCGAACGTTTGGAGGTTATGCGGCGAAGCAATGATGGCTTTTACATCGCGGAACAAGATCTGCTTTTTCGGGGGCCCGGAGAACTTTTGGGCACACGCCAAACTGGCCTCACCTCATTTCGCGTGGCACAGTTGCCCGCCCATGAAATATTGCTAGATCAGGTGGCGGAGGCAGCAGAGCAACTGATAGAGCACTACCCAGACCGCTGCGCGCTGCTTGTTGACCGTTGGACCGGTGAACGCCAAGCCTTTGCCCGAGTCTGAACAGGTTACACTACGCCCCACCGTAGACTTTTTTGACACCGCACTATGACCTCTAAGACTCAAAGTCCGATAGCGCAGCCCGAGTCCCCACGCTCAGACAGTAAGCTGCAGGGACTCTGGCGACTCATGCGCTTTCACAAACCCATTGGGACGTGGCTGCTAGCGGCGCCCACTACCTGGGCACTGCTTATTGCCAGCGAAGGGTGGCCAGATTTAAAAATACTGTGCATCTTTGCGATGGGTATTGTCGTCATGCGGGCCGCGGGCTGTGTTGCCAACGACCTCGCCGACCGCAAGCTCGATGGTCACGTAGCACGGACCCGTGATCGACCGCTGGTCACCGGCTTGGTGTCTGCAACCGAGGCGTTTGTGCTGCTCTTGGTACTGCTCTTAACGGCGCTGGCATTAGTGCTGTCCACCAATGCATTGACGGTGAAATTATCCGTAGTCGGTGTCGTCCTGGCGATGCTCTATCCCTACATGAAGCGGTTTACGCACTTACCGCAGTTTGTTTTGGGAGCTGCGTTTTCGTGGTCTATTCCTATGGCGTTTGCCGCAGTCACCAACACTTTGCCGACGGCGTTGTGGTGGTTATTTTTAGGAAACTTACTGTGGACTGTGGTCTATGACACCCAGTACGCCATGGTAGATCGAGAGGACGACCTTGCCATTGGCATAAAATCTACGGCGATATTGTTTGGACACCTGGATCGAAGACTCATAGCCGTCATGCAAATCGGGGCGCTGGCCTGTTTCCTAAAAACCGGCGCTGCGTTCAGCTTTACCTGGCCGTTCTACGTAGCCGTGTTATGTATCGGGCTGCTTTTTTGCTGGCACCAGTGGTTAATTCGTGACCGAGAGGAGCAAGCCTGCTTTAAAGCTTTCAACCAAAGTAAATGGATTGGTCTCATTATGCTGTTAGGTATTGTGGGACACTTTGTTGCTGGGCACGTATCACCTGTCTGACACACGGGCTCTGGCGACATCATGCAACTCGATATTTACCGCAGCATCAGGGATATTTCTGCCTTAGATTGGGATCACTGGTTCGGTGGTGATTACCCCTTTCTTCGTCATGACTTTTTATTAGGGCTGGAAGATACCGGCTGTACCACCGCAGAGAGTGGGTGGGCACCCCATCATATGGTGCTGCGGGAAGGATCCACCGTCGTAGGTGCAGCCCCAGGGTTTATAAAAAATCACTCCTACGGCGAATATGTGTTCGACTGGGCCTGGGCTGATGCCTGGCAACGCAGTGGCCTGACGTATTACCCCAAGCTAGTGTCCGCTGCACCCTTCACACCCGCCAGCGGTCCCAAGATTTGGTTTAACCCAGAGGTCACAGCCGCTAAATCGCTATTTTGTCAGGCCGTTCAAGGGTTTTGCGGCGAACAAGGCCTCTCAAGCTGGCACATCTTATTTTCTACCTCAGATTTACACGATGCCGATGACAATCTTAATTGGGTCGACCGGGCCACCTGCCAATTTCATTGGATCAACCGAGGTTATAAAAGTTTCGACGACTTTCTTCAGCTCTTTAGTAGTCGTAAACGTAAGAATCTCCGGAAAGAGCGAGAACATGTTACGAATCAGGGGCTATCCCTGGTCACCCGTGTCGGTTTAGATATTCTGCCTGAGGACTGGTCTTTTTTTCACTACTGCTACCAAACAACCTATGCAAAACGCAGTGGTCATGGCGGCTATTTGTCGCGGGAGTTCTTTACCGAGCTTTGTCCTAAGTTAGGTGCTGCTCCGGTCATGGTGCTAGCGTTTCTCAATGAGCAGCCGGTAGCCGCTGCTTTATTTTTTCAATCATCTGACACCCTTTACGGGCGATATTGGGGCTGCCTCAGAGAGTACGACGGCCTACATTTTGAGGCCTGCTACTATCAGGGCATCGAGTACTGTATTCAACAGGGCATTCAACGGCTGGACCCCGGTGCCCAAGGGGAACACAAGATCCAGCGTGGCTTTGAGCCCACATTAACGCGCTCCCACCATTGGATCGCCGAACCCGGGTTTCAGCCGGCCATTAAAGATTTTTGCGCAAGAGACATAGAACAGGTTAAATCTTATAAGGCGGAGGCCACCAAGTTACTGCCCTTCAAAGAGGGCGCTTTGTAAGCCAAAAACTCGCGCTAGGCGGCATCAGTCGCTGGCACTTTGTCACGCAAAAAGACCCAATTTCCAGCGGTTGACTGCTCAGGGCTGTAATAATAGCCCGCGCCACAAAATGCCTTCAGCCCCTCAGGTTCATTCAATTGCTCTTCAACAATGTAACGTGCCATGACGCCTCGAGCCTTCTTGGCAAAAAAACTGATAATTTTATAATCACCATTTTTCAGGTCTTTAAAGACCGGAGTTATAACTTCGGCTTGAAGTTGGCGTGGCTTTACCGCTTTGAAGTACTCGTTCGACGCCAAATTAACAAGCACCATGCTGCCGCTTTTATCGATCGCGGTGTCGAGCAACTGCGTAATCTCTTCCCCCCAAAACTCGTACAAATTACGGCCGCCGCGGTTAGCAAACTTAAGGCCCATTTCTAAACGATAGGGCTGCATCAGGTCTAATGGACGGAGCAACCCATACAAACCCGAAAGAATTCGTAAATGCTTTTGGGCGAAAGTGAGCGCCTTAGTGTCAAGGGTGCTGGCATCGAGGCCTGTATAAACATCACCCTTGAAAGCCAGAACAGCCTGTTTGGCATTATCGAGGTTAAAGTCGGGATGCCAGTTCATGAACCGCTCATGGTTCAATAGCGCAATGTTCTCACTAACGCCCATGAGTTTTTGCAGAGCGTCTGGCGATAGGTCTCTAGCATCGTCAACAAGCTGGGCAGCACGTTCAATAAAGTGGGGCTGTGTCGCCTTGCGTGTGCGAGGTGGTGTCTCGTAGTCGAGCGTCTTAGCCGGGGAAAGGACTGTTAGCACGATTGGGCCTCCCTGATGTCTGTGGTGAGACAATGATAACCTGTGTACCGCCCTGAAAAAGCCTATAAGGAATAAGAAGTGGCCGTTTTAATTTCATCAGTCCGACTACTCGATGGGCTGTCACAAAGATTGTCACACATTATTGGGTGGCTGCCCTTGCTAATGGCCCTATTAACCGTGCTCGTGGTGGTACTGCGTTATGGTTTTGGCGTTGGCGCTATCGCGGCACAGGAGAGTGTGATCTATCTTCACGGGACGCTCTTTATGCTGGGCGCTTCCTGCACACTACAAATGGGCGGGCACGTCCGGGTTGATGTTCTATATCAACAGTTTAGCGCCAGAGCTAGGGCTTGGATCGATGCGCTGGGGCACGTTATTTTCACGCTACCACTGTGCGCTTTGGTGGGTTTTGCCAGCCAGGACTATGTGGTCGAATCTTGGGTCGCTCGAGAAACTTCCCCTGAGCCCGGGGGCATACCGGCTGTTTTTATTTTAAAAACCTTACTACCCGTCATGGCTATGCTGCTAGCACTCCAGGCGTTATCAGAAATTATCAAAGCGCTGAAAACCCTCGTTAACGAGGTATCTCATCGTGATTGAAATACCCGCTCTCATGTTTCTGGCGGTTTGCCTTGTGCTTTTGGCGGGATTTCCGGTCGCCCTGACCTTGGCCGGGGTAGGCCTCCTATTTGCAGCCATCGGCACGATTATGGGGACCTTTGATGCCAGCTACTTGGCCGCTATTCCCGCCCGAATCTTTGGCACTATCGGCAACGAAACACTGATTGCCGTTCCTTTGTTTATTTTAATGGGCAATATCCTTGAGCGCGCCAAAATCGCCGAGGATTTACTCAACAATATGGCGCAACTGCTGGGTAGCCGACCTGGGGGTCTAGGAATTGCAGTGGTCATTGTTGGCGCACTGCTGGCTGCGAGTACCGGCATTGTGGGCGCGACCGTTGTCACCATGGGGCTGCTATCACTGCCTTCTATGCTGCGCGCCGGGTACAGCCCGGCCCTCGCAGCAGGTACGATCTGTGCCACCGGCACACTGGGTCAAATCATACCGCCATCGATCGCTTTGGTTTTATTGGGTGACGTGATTGCCAGCGCTTATCAACGCGCCCAATTGGATTTGGGCGTTGTGAATACCGCCACCGTTTCGGTGGGAGACCTTTTTGTGGGAGCCCTGATTCCAGGTCTGATATTGGTGGCCTTTTATTTGTTATGGATCTTACTCGTAGCCCGGATGAGACCTCACCTGGCGCCTGCCATTGCCGCTGAAGGC
>QXYP01000121.1 GCA_009886815.1 Halieaceae bacterium | reverse complement strand
GTCAATGTCACCTTGCTCTGCAGGCAGCGGCTCGCCCCTCGCTACGCGAATCTGCCATTCAACCAAATCGTAACCTGTGACCAACTCAGTAACCGGGTGCTCTACCTGCAGACGCGTATTCATTTCTAAAAAATAAAACCGCCCTTCCTCGTCGACCAAAAACTCAACGGTGCCCGCCCCGACATAGTCAACCGCCCGTGCTACATTGACCGCCGCCTCACCCATTGCCCTGCGCAGCTCAGGCGTCATAACAGGACACGGAGATTCCTCAATCACTTTCTGATGTCGCCGTTGGATCGAGCAGTCCCTCTCCCCTAGGTGAACCACGTGCCCAAGCTGATCTGCAAATACCTGCACCTCAACATGGCGAGGCCGAAGTACCGCGCGTTCAATAATGAGCTCGCTCGAGCCAAAGGCGTTCTGAGCTTCGGATTTCGCCAAGCCAATGGCATCTTCTAACTGGGACGACTCAGTGACGAGGCGCATACCACGACCACCACCACCCGCTGCCGCTTTTATCATTACAGGAAGGCCAATTTTCTCAGCGGCTCCCAGCAGCGTCTCGATATCCTGAGCTTCATCTTGATAGCCGGGAATGCACGGCACGTCGGCCTCAAGCATGGCGCGTTTAGCGCGCGCTTTATCGCCCATGACCTCAATCGCTTGGTTGGGAGGCCCAATGAAGACAATGTTTGCCTGTTCACAGGCGGCAGCAAAATCTGAATTTTCTGAGAGAAAACCATAACCCGGATGGATAGCATCTGCGCCCGCTTCAATTGCAGCGGCCAAAACTTTTTCTTGGTTAAGATAGGAGTCGCTGACGATAGGACCCCCCAGTCGAATCGCTTGATCAGCTTCGCGGACATGCAAAGCGTCTTCGTCTGCATCGGAATAAACCGCCACCGTACGAATACCCATGGCACGCGCAGTTCGCATAACACGGACCGCAATCTCACCTCGATTTGCGACCAATAAAGTCGAGAGCGTTTTCATACATCAATCTCCACGTGCCAACGGGGTTTACGCTTCTCTATAAAAGATGACACGCCCTCTTTTCCCTCATCACTTTGCAAGCAGCGGCTAAAGTTTTCAGCGGCGTAAATCACTTTTTCGTCATCGGGGGTTTGCGGCATGCCGACAATTAATTCTTTGCAGGCGGCCACCGCGCCTGGGGCACAACCGAGGACATCGGACCGAATAGTGCGCTCAGCGTCTTCAAGCGCCTCAACCGAATCCACAGCAAGATCCAGAACACCCAAGGTCGCCGCCTCCGTGCCTCTGAATCTCGCTGCTGTGAGCATAAGCCTGCGACCCACCGCATAACCGCATTTTTGTAACACGTAGCGAGCAATTTGCGCCGGCGTTATTCCAATTCGAGTTTCTGAAAAGGCAAACTTGGCATCGCTCATGCCCACGCTTACATCACAGCAGCAAGCAAGACCCAGACCTCCCGCCATGGCGGCCCCTTCAATCATTGCCACGGTCACCTGAGGTAGTGCGTTTAAATCAGCCAGAATGTCCCCAATACGCGTACTCGTTCTCATCGCTTGCTCACGCGCACCACTGGCGATCGCGTTAAAACTCTTAAGATCGCCACCGGCGCAGAAAAAGCCGCCCCGGCCTCTAAATGTGACGCCCCTGACACTGCGATCATCACGTACTGAGGAGAGGATGATCTCCAAGTCATCAACAACATCATCGGTGAGGGGGTTGCGGCGTTCAGGCTGATTAAACCAAACGGTCAACCAACCATTTTCAAGGCTTAGATCTACTGATTTCGTTTCAGGTAATGCTGTCATGATTACATCCTTGCCACGCCGAAGCTGTTTGATTGCAGACTACGGTGGCGCCCTTCAATGATAGTTTCTAAACAAAATGCCAAAACTTTACGGGTGTCCCTAGGATCAATGATCCCGTGATCAAGCACGCGGCCAGACGTATAAAAGGCATCCTCTTGGGCATCAAAATGCTGCTTGATCATTTGCGCCTGTGCCTCGAGCTGCGACTCGGGTATCGGTTTACCTTTACGCGCAGCCCCGACTTTAGCCACTTCAGTCATCGTTGTTGCAGCGCTCTGACCTGCCATTACACCCGTACGAGCATTTGGCCATGCAAACAAAAAATCCGGTTCGTAAGCCCACCCACACATGCCGTAATTTCCTGCGCCATAGCTGGCGCCGACGTAGAGAGACAATTTAGGCACGCGAGCATTGGCAACCGCCTGAATCATCTTCGAACCATGCTTAATCATGCCTGCATGCTCATACTGTGTTCCCACCATATACCCCGAAGTGTTGTTCAAGAAAATAATCGGGAGGTCAGACTGATCACACAGCTGTATGAATTGGGCTGCTTTAGTTGCACCGTTTGTATCGATAGGACCGTTATTACCAATAAAACCACAGGCGACTCCTGTGATGGTTGCGTGACCACAGACCGTGGATATGCCATAGCGTGATTTAAATTCTTCGATGGCAGAGCCATCAACCACGCGGGCTAAAATCTCCCTCACATCGTAGGGCGTACGAGGGTCGGTTGGGATTGCACCAGCAAGCTCCTCAGCGGAATATTGGGGCTCGCTGTAGGGTCGTCTCGAAAAGCCGGTCAATCGTTTATTCCAATCGAGGCACTCCATAACTTCGCGAGCTTTTAAAAGACCATGTGCATCGTTTTCAACGAGGTACTCCACAACGCCGGTCACACTGGCATGCATCTCGGTGCCCCCGAGCTCACGATCATCTGCATCTTCCCCTGTTGCCGCCTTGACCAATGCAGCGCCGCCTAAAGCCGCCATCCCGTTTTCTTTAACACCAATAACATAGTCAGACATACCGGGCATATAAGCCCCCCCGGCCGTTGACCCACCGTGCAATACGACCATTGTTGGCAGCCCCTTCGCAGACAGACGCGCCAAATCGCGAAAGACACAGCCGAACTCAGACCACAGTTCCACCTTATATTTGAGAAGGTTGGCGCCCGCACTTTCAACCAGATGTATTAACGGTAAGTTTTGGCGAAGGCAAATCTTCAAGAGTGATCGGGTCACATTTAACGTTGAATCAGTAGCCGCTCCTGCTGCGATGCCCGAGTCGTCGACCCAGACCATGCAGCGAATACCACTGACAAAACCGATACCCACGATGACCGAGGCACCGGGGACGCTGAGCTCGCTATCAGACTCCTCGACGCGAAAATTTGCCATCGAGTGCAGCTGCAAAAATGGCATACCGGGGTCTATCAACGTATCTAGACGCTCCCGAGGTGTTAATTGACCCCGAGCTCGAAAGGTTTTGAGCCTACGATTGGAGGCCTCTTCCGTTCGCTGCTCGTACTGCCTCAGTTGATCAACAAAACCGAGCATGCGCCCGCGATTTTCGCTAAACGCCTCTGAGTCTGTGTGCAAGGTCGAAACAATAGTAGCCATGTTAACTTTCCAAAAGGTTTTCGGGGATAGAGATTGGGGTGTCGAGCAGAATCTGCGCGAAGCTTTTCGCTTGAGGGTCATTGCGTAAACTCGCAACACCCCCACCGCCCAGCGCATTGTGCAGGACAAAATTCAGACCTGGTAGCCCGGGCAAATAAAATCGATTAATTGCCGGCGTGGTCATGAAGTGTGCAAAACGCGTCGCAACGTACTCCGAAGTTAATACCTGAGCGATCCAAGGCAGATAGGCTTCAGCACGTGCCATGATACCTATATTCGCTTTATCGCCCTTATCACCCGATCGCCCCCAGGCAAGACGCTCCAACGGAACCGTCACTAGATCGCTGTGCTCCTGAGCGATTTGTCCTGACATCATGGGAATATCGAAGGGTTCAACCAAAATATCCGGCGTAGCAGCCTCAAATGGCAGGGGCAGCTCATTGCCACCCCTGTGGTCGAACAGTGATAGCGTGACCGATGATTTAGGCACCCTAATAGAAAACAGACGAATAACAGGCGATGGCTTTGCACGGGTGCCTGCAAAGAAAGCGAGGCCCGGCGGCGCACCCAGGGCCGCCCCTGCCACCTCCCGCAGTAACAATGCGACCGCTCGCTTATCCTGATGTCTACACGCGATTTTGACCGCCACTTCTCGACTACGGACATACCGTGCTGATTCCCCCCAATGACTCTCGTCACCAACGATCTCGATCGTGACATCATCGAATCCTGAAATACCGTTAACGGCCAGCTTCTGCTCTGCGCGCTTGCGCACCTCATCCGCGAAAATCCGGGCTTTTTCAGCCGCTTTTCGACCCAGATACCAAAGCGTAGTGCCCGCCCGCCAGCCATCTGCCCAGGTCATGCTGACCTTGTAATCACTGGGCACGCCCCGACCCTTGGCACCTTTAACGTGAACCTGATCGGGCCCAATTTGTTGCAACTCGACGGAGGAGAAGTCACAAATCACATCGGGGAGTACGTAGTGAGACGGGTCATCGATTTCATAAAGTAGCTGCTCCCCCACCGTGCCTCGATTCACTATCCCACCGGTATTCTGGGGTTTAGTAATGACCGCCTCGCCATCGCTGGATACTTGCGCTATTGGATATCCCACCTCAAAGAGCGAATCGGCAACGCTCTCCCAGTCAGTAAAGTTGCCCCCTGTCACTTGGGGTCCGCACTCAATCAGATGCCCAACCAGAGACCCCGCCGCCAATTGATCGAGGGCATCGGGCGCCCAGTTAAAAGCATGAATACAGGCTCCCAAAGTCACGGCACTATCGACACAACGTCCAGTAATAACTATATCGGCACCGTGACTCAGCGCCTCCGCGACAGGAAACGCGCCAATGTAGGCATTGGCGCTGGCTATTTTATCTGCAGGGGGCATTGGCTCTAGGGAGAACATCTCCCGAGCTCCACCGCTGGCGAGTTCAGCAACCCGAGGCAGCAGATCGTCCCCAACGATGACCGCAACCTTCAATGACAGTCCCGCTTCAGCGATGCACTCCCGTATAGCTTGAGCGCAGGCTTCAGGATTAACGCCGCCAGCATTACTAATGAGCTTCACTCCCGAGTCGGCTATGGCCTGCAAATTTGGCCGCACCATAGCGCTCACAAAGTCGGTCGCGTAGCCTAGAGATTCATTGCTTGAGCGCGCCCGAGCTAAAATCGACATCGTGATTTCAGCGAGATAATCAAAGACTATATAGTCTAGATCGCCCTCAGACAGGAACTGAGCCATAGCCAGGTCCGTTTCACCCCAAAAGCCTGTAGCTCCACCAATTCTTATCGACTGCTTAACACCCATGAAATACCCTTTATAAAGTTCCACACGAGACGCACTCATAC
>QXYP01000120.1:5555-11665 GCA_009886815.1 Halieaceae bacterium | reverse complement strand
CCAGCCCTGAGCTGGCATCGAGGCCATGGGATGCAGACCGGGACGGTTTTGTGCTCGGTGACGGCGCGGCAATGCTCATGCTCGAATCACTCGATAGCGCCAAAGCTAGAAAGGCGCACATTTACGCTGAACTCACCGGGTTTGGTATGAGCGGTGACGCCTACCATATGACCTCACCCCCAGAGGATGGGCGTGGTGCCGCTCGATCCATGGCCAATGCCTTGCGCGACTCCGGCCTGAATGCTTCAGATGTTGGCTACATTAACGCCCACGGCACCTCAACCATGGTCGGTGACCGAGCCGAAACAATGGCCGTTAAATCGATTTTTGGCCATGTTGCGCCCGACCTCGCAGTAAGCTCGACCAAGTCGATGATTGGACATTTGCTGGGAGCTGCCGGTGCAGTTGAGGCGGTATTTACGATTCTGGCGATTCGCGATGGCGTAGCGCCGCCCACTATTAATCTTGATAATCCTGGGGAAGGGTGTGATCTCAATTATGTTCCCCATAACGCACAACAACGGAAGATTACGCACGCTATGAGTAACTCTTTCGGTTTTGGCGGGACCAATGGAACGCTCGTTTTTAGCCAACTTTCAGCGTAGTTCCTAGCGTGGCCGAGGAGACCTTTTGGGTCGACGGCGTCCCAAACTGCGCTAGCACTGATTGATGAAGCCGAGAGGGTCCTGAGGGGTTCTGTTTCTGAGGCAAGCGGCACGCTTCGCCTGACCGTAACACGCGGATCAGGGCCACGAGGCTATAAAGTTCCGGTGCACCAAACGCCGCGCAGTATTCTTCGCTTTAGCCCTGGCATCGCTAATGCTGAGCCTGCTTCGCAGCTCACAATCAGTGGTGTACGCTGGTCGAGCCAGCCCTTTTTTCAGGGGTGCAAACTACTGGCAAGAACTGAGCAGGTTATGGCACTAGAGGAAGCGCGAGCTCGAGGGTTTGCAGATGCCATTATGTGTGACTCATCGGGGTCTTGGGTGTCGACAACCAGTGGTAATTTGTTCCTTCGTATTGGCGATTGCTTGATCACGCCTCCGGTTAATGAGGCGGGCATAGCAGGTACCCGTCGGCAGGCGATCTTGGATCACTGGGCACACTTTCTAGGTTATCAAGTGAAAGTTCGAAAGCTTACCGCTGAGCATATCGTGTCAGCGCAAGAGGCGTGGTCCTGCAATTCGGTGAGAGGTATTTGTCGTATCGCTGCAGTGGATAATTATACCTTTACCGAAGCAACTGCGAGCGAAGCATTATCAACATGTATTCACCAAGAGGGCGCCCTTTGAGACGATGGCTTGCCGGTGTCATTATCGTTGTGAGTGGGCTAGCCCTGAGCTTCTTTCTTGCGCGGCAGGTCTTGCATGCGCCCATGAATTTACCCGTGAAAGATGTCACCGTTGTTGTTAAGCAGGGCGATAGTCTCAAACAAATACTTGCTCATCTTAAGTCTCGAGGTTTTATCGAGACCAGTCGCGTGCTGGAGCTATGGGCTCGCTGGCAAGGCATTGATCGACAAATCCATACGGGTGAATATCACCTGACGCCGGGCTTGAGTGGCGTTGGATTCTTGGAGCTGCTAGAGCAGGGCGATGTGGTGAGCTATCAGATCACGCTTCCCGAAGGCATTACGTTGCAGCAAGCATTGGAACGACTTCAGAGTGACACTCGCTTAGTGCGCGAGCTCGATGATGCTAATGATCCGCTGTTACTGGATCTGGTGTCGCCGTCATCATCGCCAGAAGGATGGTTTTTACCCGAAACTTATCGGTTTGTAGCGGGGGATTCAGATTTTGACATACTGCAGCGTGCCTATAAACTCATGCAGCGCGCGTTACAGCAGGCATGGAAAAATCGCACGTCGACCACACCCCTATCAACACCCTATGATGCGCTTGTTCTCGCTTCCATTGTTGAGCGCGAAACGTCCGTTGCTGAAGAAAGGGCCGTGATTGCAGGTGTATTTACACGAAGGCTGGAGGCCAATATGCGATTACAAACCGACCCTACGGTGATTTATGGATTGGGCACGGATTTTGATGGTAATTTGACACGCCGGCACCTCAAAGATGACACCAACCCATGGAACACCTATCGCATAAGAGGCTTGCCCCCCACACCCATTGCGCTTCCAGGGGTGGCGGCATTAGAGGCCGTTGTGCGGCCGGCAGCAGGCGCTGCTCTCTATTTTGTCGCCCGTGGTGACGGGTATCATGTGTTCTCTGAGACTCTTGAGGAACACAATGCTAATGTCCGGCGCTACCAGCTCTCAAGGAAAACTAATTACCGCTCAACACCTCAAGGGGGTAACTAAGTGCAAGCGGTAATGAATGCTCCAAAATTCATCACTGTTGAGGGTGGGGAAGGCGTAGGTAAAACCACTCAGCTGCGCCTTATTGAAGCACGCCTAAGGGCAGAGGGTGTTCCCCTGCAGGTTACCCGGGAACCCGGAGGTACCTCTCTGGGAGAGCAGCTCCGTCACCTGCTTCTTCAAAAAGAGGGGCTGGCTCCTACGCCGATGGCGGAGTTACTCATGGTTTTTGCCGCCCGAGCCCAACATGTAAATACGGTGATTGCACCAGCATTAGCGCGTGGTGAATGGGTTTTATGCGACCGATTTACCGATGCCAGCTTCGCGTATCAGGGGTTCGGAAGGGGTATACCCTTAGAATCCATACAGCAGTTAGCCGAGCTAGTGCATCCGCAAACTAATCCCGACCTCACTATTTTGCTCGATGTAGATCCAGAGATTGGGTTAGAACGGGCTCGAGCAAGGGGTGAGCTAGACCGGTTTGAACGTGAGGCCCTTCCTTTTTTTGAAGCCGTGAGGGAGGGCTATTTGAAACGCGTCAAATTGGAGCCCCATCGTTGGCGTGTCATCGACGCTAGTGTCGATTTACAGCAGGTAGAGCAACAGTTAGAGACGTTACTGACAGAATGGGTTGCCGGTGCGATCGCCTGAGCTGTTAACGCCTTGGTTGAACCCTGAGCTACCGTGGCAACAGGGTGTTGTTGATCGCTTGGCATCCCTAGGTCATCAAGAAAAACTGCCACACGCGCTATTGTTGACTGGCGCCAAGGGGCTGGGGAAAACCCAGCTCGCGGCAACATTGGCAGCGGGCCTGCTATGCAAGGAGCCCACTTTTAACCCTTGTGGGAGCTGTGAAGCCTGTCGGCTTGTTGGCGGCGGAGCCTACGGAGACTTTAGATGGATTGCGCCCGATGAGGGAAAGCGAGCAATTGGCGTTGATGCCATTCGCGCAGCCGTGACTTTTATGCAGCAAACACCCGCCTATGGGTCGCATAAGCTATTAGTCATTGAGCCGGCCGAGGCTATGACGCCGGCCGCGGCCAATGCATTATTGAAAACCCTGGAGGAACCTCCCGGACAAGCGCTGTTAATTTTGGTGAGTCATCGTCCTGGTGAATTACCCGCGACCGTTAGATCACGTTGTCAGCATTTTACTTTGCCCAACCCAACAAGGTCAGCCACGGTGACGTGGCTTGTCGAGCGCACGGCGTGCTCTGCAGAGGTCGCCGAGCAGGCGTATTTGCTCGCTCAAGCACAGCCGCTCACAGCAGAGCGCCTTATTCAGAACGAAGAGCTTAGGGTGAAAGGCGCGCTTATCGATGCGCTGGGCGAATTACTCGATGGCGGCAAGGCTGCATCTGAGGCTCTAGCTGCGCTTAATGGCTACGATCTTGATGTCATACTTGAGGCGGCATTGCTGAGTGTGGAGCAAAGGCTTTACAACCCTGTGGACGCTCCCGATTCAAGGGTCAACTTTTACCGCCGGGACAAAATTTTGCAGTGGTTGGTTGCCAATCGAAAGGGAATTAACTTTGGGCGTGACATGATCCTGCCAGAGTTAGGCCAACTGCTAGCAACTGAGATATGAGCCCGCATGAATGTTTCTCGCCCAATTGCTAGACTGCAGCAGACCCCATGGGAGTTTGAGTCATGAGTGACAATAATCGACAGGGCATTTTGTCTTTAACGATTAAAGATAAAGCCGTGCTGTATGCCGCTTATATGCCGTTTCTCGACAATGGCGGAATTTTCGTGCCTACCAATAAACGCTATAGCATTGGCGATGAAGTGTTCATGTTGCTGACTTTAATGGACGAGCCTGAAAAGATTCCAATCGCGGGACGGGTGGTATGGATTACTCCTCCCGGGGCACAGGGTAATCGGCAGGCAGGGGTCGGGGTTCAATTTTCCGAGCAGGATGCGACCGCTAACGCCAAAATCGAAATTCACCTAGGTGGGGCACTCAGTTCTGAGCGTCAAACCCACACCATGTAATGTATCGCGCATCATGCGTGTCGTGCGGTTTGGCAAAGAGACCCATTCCTGAAAGCGATACGCCCAAAAAAAAGGCCCCAATGGGGCCCATCTACTAACAGTTTAGGAGTCGGCGATCCTTCGCATCCTGCGTTAGGTCTCGCTGAGACAGAGGACAAAAATCTCTGTCGTGTTGGCGAGCAGCGCTAAGTACTCAGCAACGTTGGAAAGTATGCCTCAATGAGCCTGGGTGCTGTCTACCTCCGATTAGAAGGTTTTTAGACCGATGTGCGATAAAAATATCTCTGATAATGCTACTAATTAAATCTGGCGCCGCATATAAATTAATCTCTCATTAGTAGGCTGTAAGTTGCTGTATTTAATAAATAAATTGTATTTATAGTTATCGCTTTTAAATATCAGTGTGCATTTTGACATGGGCGCTTTCTACGCCGATATTGCAACGAATGTGTGCGTGTGCGAGTATCCGCGCCCTTGGAATCGCTAGCTTTCAGCGATGTTCCTACAAGTATTCCGCGGGAGTGGCGAAATTGGTAGACGCGCTGGATTTAGGTTCCAGTGCCGCAAGGCGTGAGAGTTCGAGTCTCTCCTTCCGCACCATTAAAACAGCATGGGCGTCGCACAAGGCGCCACCGGGTCAAGCTAACGTTAAGAAATTCAGGAGTTTTCCATGCGGGTATCTATCGAAACTACCTCAGGACTAGAGCGGCGCCTTACCATTGGCGTCCCCGCGGATCGGGTTGACGGCGCGGTCGAGCAGCGCCTCCGTGAGGCGGCACGTAATGTGCGTTTGCCAGGATTTCGGCCGGGCAAAGTGCCCATGAAGGTTATGCAGCAGCGCTTCGGCGGCGGTATTCGTCAGGAAGTCATTGGTGAGGTGATCAACCAGTCTTTTCAGGAAGCTGTGGTGACTGAGAAGCTCCGTCCCGCCGGTCAGCCTCGGATCGAACCCCGCGCACTTGAAGCTGGTAGAGACGTAGAGTACACGGCGACCTTTGAAATCTTCCCCACTGTGGAAATTAATGAGATTACCGATCTTAAGATCGAGCGGCCCGTTGCTGAAGTGAACAGTGCGGACGTTGATGAAATTATTGAAATTTTCCGTAAGCAGCGGGGCGAATTGAAGGACGTTGATCGCGCTGCAGAAGAGGGTGACACCGTGCTGATAGATTTTGCCGGCACACGCAATGGCGAGGCCTTCGACGGGGGAACGGGAGAAGATCATTCGCTGGAGTTGGGTAGTGGTAAAATGATCCCCGGATTTGAAGATGGAATCGTGGGCATGTCTGCTGGCGATCAAAAATCTATAGACGTTACATTCCCCGAAGATTACTCAAGTGAGGAGCTTCAGGGCGTTGACGCAGTATTCGCCATCACCTGCAAGTCGGTCAAAGCCCTCGAGCTAGCTCCCCTCGATGCTGAATTATTTGCGAGTTACGGCGTTGAGGAAGGGGGAGAGTCTGTTTTCCGTGAGGAAGTGCAAAAAAATATGGAGCGCGAGCTACGCAATGCGGTTCAAGCACATATCAAAAACCAGGTCATGGACGGTGTGGTTGCCGCGCACGACGATATTGAGATTCCCTCCAGCCTTGTTGCTCAAGAGATTGACGGCATGCGAGGCCAAATGTTCCAGCAGTTTGGAGGGCAGGCTGCTCCCGATATGGATCTGAAGAGCATTCTTCCCGATGATATGTTTAAAGAACAGGCAGAGCGACGCGTAAAACTCGGTTTGCTGCTAGGGGAAATGATCACGAAATTTGAGTTGCGGGCTGATCCGGCTAAGGTTAAAGAGGCTATAGAA
>QXYP01000120.1:0-5545 GCA_009886815.1 Halieaceae bacterium | reverse complement strand
AGCGTCAACCTATCAGGAACCGGAAGAAGTGATTAACTGGTATTACAGTGAAAACGAGCAACTCGCACAGGTGGAGTCGCGGGTACTGGAAGACCAAGTGGTCGATAAGATACTTGAAAGCGCGCAGATTGAAGACCAGGAAAGCACTTACCAAGATGCTTTGGCTGCCGCTAGGCCTGCACAGTCCTGACACCATTACATTGGAGTAAATTATGATTCATGACAGACCCCCGCAGGACACCAACAATCTTGGCCTGATCCCCATGGTCATAGAGCAAACGTCTCGCGGCGAGCGCTCGTTCGATATTTATTCTCGCTTATTGAAAGAGCGCGTTATTTTTGCTGTGGGTCCTGTTGAGGACAATATGGCAAACCTTATTGTCGCGCAGCTACTATTTTTAGAATCAGAAAACCCGGACAAAGACATTCATCTCTATATCAATAGTCCAGGGGGTTCAGTGACGGCTGGACTGTCAATTTACGACACGATGCAGTTTGTGAAGCCTGATGTGAGCACCATGTGCTTGGGGCAAGCAGCCTCTATGGGGGCTTTTCTCCTTAGCGGTGGCGCTGCTGGCAAACGCTATATATTACCGAATGCTAGAACCATGATTCATCAGCCCTCTGGCGGCGCTCAGGGGCAGGCAACCGACATCGACATTCAGGCAAAAGAAATTCTTATTATTCGTGAGCGCCTCAACCGACTGATGGCAGAGCACACTGGGCAGCCGCTCGAAGTTATTGAGCGTGATACTGAGCGAGACCGATTTATGGACGCAGATCAAAGCCAGGCGTACGGCTTGGTGGATCATGTGGTGAACAATCGAGAGGTTGTTGCAGAAGACGCTTAAGGCAATTGGGTATTGCAAACGAGGCCCAAACCCATCATCGTTTGCCTAGGGAGATAGTTTAGTCTCCGCTTAAGGAAGTGAGTAATGGCAAAAGACAGTGCTGACAGCGATAAGCTGCTTTACTGCTCATTCTGTGGAAAGAGTCAGAATGAGGTTAGAAAGTTAATCGCGGGACCGTCGGTCTTCATCTGCGATGAATGCGTCGATCTGTGCAACGACATTATTCGTGAGGAGGTTCAAGAAGCCTCTAGCGAGTCGAGTTCAGACAAATTGCCGATTCCCTTCGAGATAAACGAGATCCTTGATCAATACGTGATAGGTCAGCAGCGCGCCAAGCGCGTGCTGGCGGTAGCGGTCTACAATCACTACAAGCGTCTACGGTATACCCCCGATACTCGCACTGGGGACGACGTAGAGCTCAGTAAATCCAATATCTTGCTGGTAGGGCCCACAGGCTCGGGTAAAACCCTGCTTGCAGAAACACTCGCTAGATTGCTCGACGTGCCCTTTACAGTGGCTGACGCAACGACACTGACGGAAGCCGGATACGTCGGCGAAGATGTCGAAAACATTATTCAAAAGTTACTGCAAAAATGTGATTACGATGTCGAGCGGGCTCAAATGGGTATCGTCTATATTGATGAGATCGATAAGATTTCACGGAAGTCAGACAATCCGTCAATCACCCGAGACGTGTCTGGAGAAGGGGTTCAGCAGGCCTTGTTGAAACTCATCGAGGGCACAGTGGCCTCGGTGCCACCTCAAGGTGGTCGTAAGCATCCCCAGCAGGAATTTTTGCAAGTCGACACCAGTAACATTTTGTTTATTTGCGGTGGCGCCTTTGCCGGCCTCGACAAGATCATTCGCAACCGCTCAGAAAAAGGCGGCATCGGTTTCACTGCTGAAGTTAAGAGCAAGGACGAAACCCGTCGTTTTGGTGAAATGATCTCCGATCTGGAGCCTGAAGACTTAGTTCAATACGGGCTAATACCAGAGTTTGTGGGACGATTACCCGTAATTGCCACTTTGGAAGAACTAGACGTTGAAGCCTTGGTGCGAATTTTAACCGAGCCCCGCAACGCCCTAACCAAGCAGTACGCCAAAATGTTCGACATGGAAGGTGTTGAAATTGATTTTAGGGAGGACGGGCTGCGTGCCGTTGCCGAGCGCGCAATGGATCGTAAGACAGGCGCTAGAGGTCTAAGGTCTATTCTGGAAAATGTGCTACTCGAATCTATGTACAACGTACCCTCACAGCAAAATGTTGCCAAAATTGTTGTTGATGAAAGCGTCATACAGGGAGAGTCTGAACCGCTTTTGGTGTACGAGAACACTGAAACGGCCCGAGCAGCAGCCGAAGACTAAGTCCACCCCTTTGTTTTTCAGTCTTGCAGCCGTGTAACACTTTCAAAGGAAAGTCATCCACCCCTTGAGAATACACCGTACTATCCCCATGTAAGTGGTATAGACACTGGAGTATTCCATGAACGACGCTGTTGCTATTGAGTTGCCTTTGCTGCCTCTGCGCGATGTGGTGGTATATCCCCACATGGTGCTGCCACTTTTTGTTGGGCGCGAGAAGTCTATTGAGGCCCTTGAGCAGGCCATGACCAATGACAAGCAGGTCTTGTTAGTTGCCCAGCGCAACGCGTCTGATGACATGCCTGCAGTAGATGATCTTTACCAAGTCGGAACCGTTTCTAATATTTTACAGCTGCTGAAACTGCCTGATGGCACCATCAAGGTGCTGGTCGAAGGGGAGTACCGTGCTGCTATCGAGTCAATGAATGACGAGGGCGACTATACGATTGCCCATGTTCGACAAATCGAGAATAGCGCGCTGCCCGAAGATGAAATTGATGAATGTATACGAACGGTCGTTGAGCAATTTGAAAAATATGTCAGCCTGAGTAAAAAGGTACCGTCAGAGGTGTTGGCCTCACTGTCAGGAATTGACGACCCAGGCCGGCTCACTGACACCATCGCAGCCCATATGAGCGTCGACCTTGAGGAGAAGCAGCGCATACTGGAAATATCCTCGCTGCAAGACCGTGTGAATCATTTGCTGGGCTTGATGGATGCTGAAATGGATCTGTTTCAGGTGGAGAAACGGATTCGTGGTCGCGTTAAAAAGCAAATGGAGAAAAGTCAGCGCGAATATTATTTAAACGAACAGATGAAGGCCATTCAGAAGGAGTTGGGAGAGCTTGATGATGCCCCTAATGAGCTGGATGAGCTTGAGGGACGCATCGCCGATGCAAAAATGCCTGATGAAGCGCGAGATAAGGCATTAGCTGAATTAAACAAACTTAAAATGATGTCGCCCATGTCGGCAGAGGCCTCTGTGTTGAGAGGTTATATCGATTGGATGGTCAGCGTACCGTGGCGGAAGCGCAGCAAGGTTAAGCACGACTTGAAGCGCGCGGCCTCGATTCTCGACGCAGATCACTATGGGCTTGAAGAAGTGAAAGATCGCATCCTTGAATACCTTGCCGTGCAAAAACGCGTGCGCAAAATAAAAGGCCCTGTCTTGTGCCTCGTGGGACCACCAGGCGTAGGTAAAACATCGCTAGGAGAGTCATTGGCGCGAGCCACTAACCGGAAGTTTGTTCGCATGGCGCTGGGCGGGGTGCGTGACGAAGCTGAAATTCGGGGGCATCGCAGAACTTACATCGGCTCAATGCCCGGCAAGCTCTTGCAGAAAATGGCAAAAGCAGGCGTGAGAAATCCGCTCTTCTTGCTCGATGAGATTGACAAAATGGGGACAGACCACCGAGGTGATCCAGCCTCGGCAATGCTTGAAGTACTCGATCCCGAGCAGAATCACGCCTTCAATGATCATTACTTGGAGGTGGATTACGATTTGTCAGACGTCATGTTTGTGTGCACTTCAAACACCATGAATATCCCGGGTCCGTTGTTGGATCGAATGGAAGTGATTCGCATACCGGGCTATACGGAAGATGAAAAACTGAATATCTGTGAGCGCTATCTTGCACCCAAGCAGATAAAGCAAAACGGTTTGAAGCAAGATGAGCTAAAGCTGGGACCCGAAGCGCTTTTGGACGTTATTCGTTACTACACCAAAGAAGCGGGGGTTAGAGGTTTAGAGCGTGAAGTGGCCAAGATCTGCCGTAAAATGGTCAAACAGTTTGCTACGGGTGAGATCCAGGGTGAAGTTGAAGTCACGCCCGCAATGTTGCCGGATCTGCTCGGTGTTCAGAAGTTTAATTTTGGTATTGCCGAGGAGGAAAGCAAGGTGGGTCAGGTCACGGGGCTGGCCTGGACTTCGGTCGGCGGTGAGTTATTGACTATCGAAGCAGCAGCCGTCGCAGGGAAAGGGCGCCATGTGAAAACAGGCTCCTTAGGTGATGTGATGCAGGAATCTATTCAGGCAGCGACAACCGTTTTTCGCTCTCGCTCACAAAGTCTTGGTGTTACCGCGGCATACCACGAGCGCAACGATACGCATATTCACGTTCCGGAAGGCGCTACGCCCAAAGATGGGCCAAGCGCGGGCATTGCCATGTGTACCGCATTAGTGAGCGTTGCTACTCAGATCCCAGTACGTTCTGAAGTTGCCATGACAGGGGAGATTACCCTTCGTGGCGAAGTCCTTCCCATTGGTGGACTTAAGGAGAAGCTGCTGGCGGCGCGTCGTGGGGGAATAAAGACCGTTGTCATACCCAAAGAGAATGCCCGTGATCTGAAAGAAATTCCCGACAACATTCTTGAAAACTTGGAGATAAAGCCCGTTAAGTGGATTGATGAGGTTCTGGCGATTGCTTTAGAGCGTGTGCCAGACCCGATCACTGATGAGCAATATCTTGCAGATGCGGTCATGGGAGCAGGCAATAAAGATCAAGCGGAGCCTACCAGACCTCCAGCACACTAATTTGTTGTGCTTTAGGTCTTTTTTTCAGTCGAATAGCGGTAACTTTCATTGACCCTTTCTATTGCGTCGTTATAACCTTCTCCTAACAACAAAGCGGGCTGTCCGCCCAATCCTGCATTAAACCTGCCGAGAGGAACTCACGTGAATAAAAATGAACTAATAGACGCTATTGCCGAAGAAGCCGATCTGTCTAAGGCCTCAGCTGGCCGAGCTCTAGATGCCGCCATCAATGCCATTACTGGCGCTCTTACAAAGCAAGACACCGTTTCCTTAGTAGGCTTTGGAACCTTCTCTGTGAAGCATCGAGCTGCACGTGAAGGTCGAAACCCTCGCAGTGGTGAGACCATCCAGATTAAAGCTTCGAACGCTCCTGGCTTCAAGGCAGGCAAGGCGCTTAAGGATGCTGTTAACAGCTAACAGATAAATGTGGTGCTGATGCCCTTTCGGGGATGATGCTCATGGCGAGCTGTGATCTCGCAGGTCGAAAAGGCGCTTTATTGCGCCTTTTTTCATATAATGCGCGGCTGGTGAGTCGAAAGTTTTAAGTAGCTCGTTTACGATTCAAGCAAGATGAGATGCTTAGGTGGCACCTTGGCTTGTCGCTAACGCCAGGTATCAGAGGTTTCTGGTCTGGCGTGCACACTCAACAATTGGAAGCCCTAAACAATGATGCAGTCGATTCGCGCCGGTACTAAAAACACTGGCTTCAGGGTCATGATTTTCCTGATCATCCTGTCTTTTGCTGGCTTTGGCCTAGAGCAGGTTATATTTGGTAATTCGGGTACATCAGTTGCCGAGG
>QXYP01000012.1:1564-3091 GCA_009886815.1 Halieaceae bacterium | reverse complement strand
GCAACGCCTATTCCTCCGGCGAAGAACCGTCGATGTCCAAGGCGCAAACCGCGACGCCCATGCCCGTCAGCTTCGAGGACCTCTTGGCCTTACCCAACGAGGGCACGCCACCCCAGACCGTCCCCTATGGCCAAGCGGTAGAACAAAGTCTGCTGCACTTTCAATCGCCCATTCCAGCGCGAGCAACGCTGCTCGTCATTCATGGCGGCTGCTGGTCCAACGCTTATGATCGCCAGCATCTGATCCCCATGGCTAGGACTTTGGCACTGGCGGGATACAATGTATGGCTTGCCGAATATCGTCGAGTAGGCGACGCCGGTGGCGGCTGGCCGGGCACGTTAGACGATATTGCACTGGCCATACAACGGGTGGCTGCGCTAGGTGGAGAAGCCCCTTGGCTAGTGGGCCATTCGGCGGGCGGGCACCTTGCCTTGTGGGCTGCAGCTGACCCCGCACTTCCCCTCAAAGGCGTGGTGGCACTTGCAGCTATTACCAACTTAGCCCAATACGCTCAGCAAGAAGGCTCGTGCCCGAGCATGGTGGCAAAATTTTTGGGGGGATCACCGGAATCACTTCCTGATCGTTACGCCCAAGTAACGGTACATGACAAAGTTTTTCTCAAACCCATAAATTTAATTTTGGGGGAGGCAGATCCCATTGTTAGCCCAGACCAGCTTGCCGGCTTTACAGAAACCAACACCCAAATTATTGCCGAGTCAGGACACTTTGATTTGGTATATCCAGGCACCCCTGCTTTTGACCAAGTTATTGAAACCCTGCGCAACTTGATACAGATCGGGAGTTACGGCGATGACTGATCAAAACGAGGCACTGGCGGCAATCCGCTCAGGCTTTCACCTGTCGCCTGAACGCATTTATCTCGACGGCAACTCATTGGGTGCCCTTCATCATACGGTGCGACAGCACGTGGATACCGTAATAAACAGCCAATGGGGTGAGGACCTCATAGCGGGTTGGAACCACCACGACTGGATTAATCTACCCAGTACTGTAGGCGACCGTATCGCCCAACTTTTGGGCGCCAGTGAGGGCGAGGTTTTATGCTGCGACAACCTGTCAATCAATCTGTTTAAGTGTCTGGCCGCCGCCCTTGAACTTAATGCACCACGCACACGGATTGTGACCGAAGCGGGACACTTTCCCACCGACAACTATATTGCGGCCGGACTGGCACAGCTGTTGGGCCCCCACCGCTGCCAGGTTGAACCCGTTGCGGTGGAAGCACTCGATACCCTCGACTTCAGCGACGTCGCCGTGCTGTCGCTATCCCATGTCAATTTTCGAACGGGCACGCTACGGGATTTGTCGGGTATTACGGCACGTGCTCAGGCTGCGGGCGCTCTAGTGATCTGGGATCTCGCCCACAGTGCAGGTGTTATCGAAACCGCGCTAAATCGCCATAGCGTCGATATGGCGGTGGGCTGCACCTACAAGTTTTTAAATGGAGGCCCCGGCTCACCGGGGTTTCTTTATGTCGCCCAGCGCCATCAGGGTGCCACCAACCCG
>QXYP01000012.1:0-1554 GCA_009886815.1 Halieaceae bacterium | reverse complement strand
CCGCTTCCCGGATGGATGGGGCATGCGGATCGCTTTGCCTTTGAGCCCGACTACCGGCCCGCGCCAGGCATTTCCAGGTTCCTAACAGGAACCCAAAGTGTCATTGCTATGGCAGCCGTTCAGGCAGCGCTGTCCATCTTCGATTCAGTCACCGTAAACACACTGCGCCAACACAGCCTGATGCTCACTCAAAACCTAATGGATCAGTTGGCCAACAATCCAGCAACCTGCGGTATTGAGTGCTTAACGCCCTCGGACGCCCATGCACGAGGCTCGCAAGTCAGTTTGCGCCTTGAACATGGGTTCGCCATTAGCCAAGCGCTTATTGATCGTGGCGTTATTGTCGACTTTCGCGAGCCCGATATTATTCGCTTTGGCATTGCACCGCTGTACAACCAGTCCGGTGACATTGACGTCGCCGTCTCCACGCTGGCAGATATTCTAAATTCGGGGGTTTATCGGGAGCAAAAATTTTCAAAGCGAGCAACCGTCACTTAGGGGGTAAGCCCTTAAGCCCGTCAGAGACTATTGACGCCGTGCCGAAATAGTCAATCCCGCGAGTCGAAATCAACCGCTGCTGTTGTGATCTCCAACCGCCCAAGTTTGGTTAAGTCCTGGCGCCTCGACGCGAATCCAGGTAACCGCATTTGGGTGCACGTCTGTCAGCAACGTGCTCTTAATATCAGGGAGTGCTGTCGGCCTTGAACGATGCCACTCTTGAAAGACATACAAAAAATCGCCTTCCGCCTCAGCGCCAATCAAATCAAGCCGCACGGGTTTGCCATCTTCAGACAGCAAAAACCGATCCTCAACATAGAGCGCAAGATGCGCCAACCCTTCGGGGCTGTCCAGACTGCTGTCCACCTTTAAAGCCGCCAGAATTGCATGGGCGTCCTGAAGGTGCATGTGGTGCGTAATCTCAAAGTGATCCTCCCGCCAGATAAGCTCGGTCCAAACACCGTGCTCACGATGGGCCTGAGTGGCCTGAATACTCAGCAGCAGCAAACAGAGCACTGCCACACTCACTAAGGTTACAAGGGCTCGAGGCAGTGGCGTCTCTGCGATTGCGGCAGACTCGCGTCGAGGGCGCGTCTCTGGTGTCTGCGTTCTGCCTCGGGCGACGCCCTGAGTTGCACCCGCGGTGCGAGCTTCTTTGTTAAAGAGACGCATTGTTAAACAGGGTCAATCCTGAACAGGTTCAAGTTCAACACTGCCACCCTGATCGGCACCTTCGCCCGATTTCTTCTTAAGCTCCACGAAGAGATCCGCCATGAGATTACGGGTCTCTCTGTCGCGTTTATACGTTTGTAATCTCGACGCTCGGATTTCCGGTGGGTATCGATTGTTGGCGTAGTCCGTATCAGCGGTTTGATGCCCTGCATCAATTTGCACATAGGCTATGGGCTTTGCCTCTACCAATCGGTGGGTCACTTTCTTCGCACTTCGACGCCAAATTTCAGCGGGAATTATCAATGGGCGGCTTGAACCGTCTTCATAGACAATCTCAAGAGGCATCGGCGAGGGCACACCGCCCACATTCTCGAAGTCTAAAAA
>QXYP01000119.1 GCA_009886815.1 Halieaceae bacterium | reverse complement strand
CCTCGAGGAATTGCAATCACTGCGTTACCAATTCCTTCAAGGGCTGGTACTGACTGCCCGGTGATTTGCTCTTCCACTTTTTCAGCAAGAAGTGCATGGAAGGGGGAGGTCAGCACAAGCACCAGAAGGGTAGACAAGTATCCCGTAGCCAAGCCCCCCATTAGCCATAGCAGGGGTGCGATTAACCAAGTGAGAAAGCCCAGCCAGCTCGGCAGTGCTGCCTCAGCAGACTGAACTAGGCTGTCCACAAAACTCCATGCGAGCCCGCCAAAGAGAATAAAAAGGCTTATATTGGCGAAGAGCGGCAGAATAACGAAAGCGCGCAGGCGTTTGTCTGTCAGCATGGCGAGCCCGCGAAAGAAATAGCCCGCCCCTGTGATTAAATTTCCATTCATCTGTTTGATCCTCCCTGATCGGTAAGACAGTATAAAGTGCTAAGCGCTAAATTGTGGGGCAAGGTTGTGTCGGATGATGAGTTTTTTCAAGCGGAGATGCTGGGCGTCACCCCCCTAAAACGAGATGCCAGGGAGCGCCTGCTGCGAAAAGAAAATGAAGGCGACGGTAAGGCGCGCAGACTGGCTGCGGAAGGGGAGCCGGAAGGGCTTCTGAACTCGCTCGTTGACGAAGGTATAGAACCTCTTGATGCCTGGTACGTTTTAGCTTTCAAACGTCCCGGTATACAGCATGGGGTGTATAAGAAGCTGAGACAGGGGCGGTATGACATTGACGCTCGCCTAGATTTGCATCGGCTTTCAGTGAAACAAGCGCGGATAGATGTACATAGTTTTATTCAAGAGGCTATGCAGTACGGATTGCGTACGGTCTTGATTCTTCATGGCAAAGGTCAGCGCAAAACTGAACAAGAAAAAACTGCGGTTTTAAAAGGTTATGTCAATCGCTGGTTACAAGATTTGGAGGAGGTCCAGGCATTTCATTCGGCCCAGCCGGTGCACGGTGGTACCGGCGCGGTGTATGTATTGCTGCGGAAAAACCTTCAGAAAAAGCGTGAAAACAGAGAGCGTTTTTTGAAAGGGCGTGTACCTTACGATCAGCAGGGAAGCTGAGAGACATAATGACAGCTTAGGAACTCCGCAGCTTCGCGACTAGCAATGTGTTGAGCAGTTGTGGGTTTGCCTGTCCCTTTGAGGCCTTCATTACCTGTCCGACAAAAAAGCCCAGGAGCTTTTTTTGCTTGTTCTCTTCGGCAGCTCGGTACTGAGTGACTTGGTCCGGATGGTCTTCTATTACTTGATCGACCATGGCTTCGAGTGCGCCGGTATCGGTCACTTGCTTCAGGCCTCGGGCCTCAATGATGGCGTCGGCAGTACCCTCTTGCTGCCATAAACCTTCAAACACTTGTTTCGCCAGTTTGCTAGATAGCGTGTCGTCGGCAATTCGCACGATGAGCCCTGCCAAGGACTCAGCAGACACCGGCGACTGATGGATCTGCAAGCTGTCTCGATTCAAAGCGCCCGCAAGATCGCCCAAGATCCAGTTGGCGGTCAATTTTGGAGCCTTACTTTGGGTTGCTGCTGTCTCGAAGTAGTTTGCCAGAGTGGGCGTGTCAACGAGCAGTGCGGCATCATACTGACTGAGAGCATATTCGCTGATGAAGCGTGCTCGCTTGATTCTGGGAAGCTCAGGAAGGGCGCTCCTAACGGCGTCGATGTATTCCTCATCAATAATAATGGGGAGTAAATCGGGCTCTGGAAAATAGCGATAATCGTTGGCAACCTCTTTTGAGCGCATGGCGCGAGTTTCGTTTTTATCGGCGTCATAAAGCCGAGTTTCTTGGGTTATCGTGCCTCCAGACTCCAGTACATCCTGTTGTCGCTCGGTTTCTATGGCAATGGCTTTCTCGACGAACTTGAAGGAGTTGACGTTTTTGATTTCAGTACGCGTGCCAAACTCGTCGCTGCCGGTGGGTCGCAAAGAGATATTGATATCGCAGCGCATAGAGCCCTCTGCCATATTGCCATCTGAAATTCCCAGGTAGGTGGCCAGCGAATGTAGGGCTTTTAAATACGCGACTGCCTGTGCAGCGGTACGGAAGTCGGGTTCAGTAACGATTTCAAGGAGAGGGGTTCCAGCACGGTTTAGGTCAACGCCAGTTTGACCGGTATATGCGTCATGGACAGATTTCCCTGCGTCTTCCTCAAGGTGTGCTCGAGTTATTCGAACTGGAAATAGCGACCCGTCTTCCATGGGTATCTCAAATTCCCCTTCGCAAACGATCGGTTCAAAAAATTGACTGACTTGGTACCCTTTGGGAAGGTCGGGATAGAAATAATTCTTCCTATCGAAAACCGACCGCGTACCCAAACGAGCATCAATGGCCAAGCCAAACATAACGGCATAACGTACGGCTTCGCTATTGAGCACGGGCAGCATTCCAGGCATTCCAAGATCGACTGCACAAGCTTGAACATTGGGCTCTGCGCCAAATTGATTGGCAGCACCGGAAAATATTTTACTCTTGGTCGCAAGCTGTAGGTGAACTTCCAGCCCCATAACCACTTCCCAACTCATGGGTTTACTCCCGCTAATGTGGGTTTGGCTTGGTGGTGATCGGTGCATAGTTGAAAGCGATGTCCCGTTCTCAATAAGGTGGTCTCGTCAAAAGAACGTCCTATTAATTGCAGTCCTACAGGCATTCCATCAATGAGCCCGGCGGGAATAGACAGCCCGGGCAGCCCCGCCAGATTGACTGACAAGGTGTAAATGTCTTCCAAATACATGGCAAGAGGATCATCAGATTTTGCCCCGAGCTCAAAGGCCGTGCCGGGCGCAGCGGGGCCCGCAATAACGTCGCAGCGTTCGAAGGCTTTTTGGAAGTCTTCGCTAATCAGTCGTCTCACCTGCTGGGCTTTTTTAAAGTAGGCATCGTAAAAACCCGCTGATAACGCGTAGGTCCCTACCAAAATACGCCGTTGCACCTCTTCACCAAACCCCTCACTGCGAGATCTTTCATAAAGATCGGTCAGGTTCAGGGGGTTGTCACAGCGGTGGCCAAACCTTACGCCGTCATAGCGTGAGAGGTTTGTAGACGCTTCTGCTGGAGCAATAATGTAGTAAGTCGCAATGCCCTGTTCAGTATGAGGTAGCTCAATATCAACGAGTTCTGCGCCCTCTTTTACCAGTGCGTTTAACGCTTCGTGTATTTTTTCGGCAACTCTCGGGTCGAGATTGTGGCTGAAATATTCTTTGGGTATGCCAATTTTAAGTCCGGCGATGGGTTGATTTAGGCCGGCAGTGAAGTCGGGAACTTCCAGATCGGCAGAGGTTGAATCACCCGCATCAACGCCACTCATGGCTTGCAGCATGAGTGCAGCGTCCTCAACGGTGCGCGTCATAGGACCTGCCTGGTCCAACGACGAAGCGAAGGCAATAATGCCTAGCCTAGAGACGCGCCCGTAGGTGGGTTTTAACCCGGTGATTCCGCACAACGAGGCTGGCTGACGAATCGATCCGCCTGTGTCGGTGCCCGTACTGAGAGGCGCGAAACCGGCGGCAACGGCGGCGGCGGCGCCACCAGAGCTTCCTCCAGGCACACAATTTAGGTTCCAGGGATTGCGCGTTACGCCAAACACGGAGGTCTCAGTGGACGAGCCCATCGCAAACTCATCCATGTTGGTTTTGCCCAGCATCACCGTCCCCGCTGCCTGGAGTCGACTGACCACGGTGGCATCGTAGGGAGGAATGAAATTTGTGAGCATTTTTGAAGCGCAGGTGGTGGCGACGTTACGGGTGCAAAAAATATCTTTATGAAGCAGTGGTATACCTGTGAGGGGGCCTGCTGTGCCCGCACTCAACTGTAAATCTGCGGCTTTGGCTTCTGCCAAAGCAGATTCTTCACAGAGGGTAATGACCGCATTAATTGTGGGGTTGTGCGCCGCAATGGCATCGAAGCAGGCTTCGGTTAGCTCAAGAGCTGAGGTTTCTCCCGCTTGCAATGCCGATGCCAGCTCAGTTGCTGAGGCCGATGTTAAAGATTCCAAGGCCATTAATCGATAACCTTAGGGACGAGGAAAAAACCATCTGCGACCGCAGGGGCGTTTTGCTGTAGTGCTTCCCGCTGGTTGCTCTCGGTCACACTGTCAGGACGTAGGCGCTGGTTCATGTCGTGTGGATTAGACATGGGCGTAACACCTTCAGTATCAATCTTCTCGAGCTCGGCAACCAACTGCAGGGTTCGACCAAAGCGCTCGCTTACGTCGTCTAGTGCGTCTTCGTCGATACGTAATCGAGCGAGTTGTGCCATCGAAAGCACATCTGCGGGAATAGTAATCATGGCGGGATATACGCTGTGATGGGAAAGGGGCGAAGCTACCACAGATTCACCTTGCCCAAAAACCCCCACGTTGATACATTCGTTTCTTAAGACGAAGCTAGAACTGGCTGATTTAGTAGTGTTTTTGCCATGTCGTACAGAACTTAGCTTTGCCACTATAAAATCCCGCACACTCAGTGCACTCGCGTTGGCGAGATGGCCCCGAGGTGCAGGCGTAGAATCCATGGGACCCGAGTATGTTCAAGCGCCTTCGCGGCATGTTTTCGAATGATTTGTCGATTGATCTCGGCACAGCAAATACGCTGATTTATGTAAAAGACAAAGGCATCATCCTCGATGAGCCGTCGGTAGTGGCAATTCGCATGCACAATGGCCAGAAGACCATTGAGGCGGTGGGGCGAGAGGCCAAACGTATGCTGGGTCGAACCCCTGGCAACATCAGAGCTATCCGGCCTCTGAAAGACGGTGTGATCGCTGACTTTCAGGTGACGGAAAAGATGCTGCAGCACTTTATTGCCAAGGTGCATGAAACCCAGTTTATTCGACCCAGTCCTAGGGTGCTTATTTGTGTGCCTTGTATGTCTACACAGGTCGAGCGGCGGGCAATTCGCGAGTCGGCGTTGAGTGCCGGTGCTCGTGAAGTGCGGTTGATTGAGGAGCCTATGGCCGCTGCCATTGGTGCCGGCCTGCAGGTTGATGAGGCCACTGGCTGTATGGTGGTGGATATCGGTGGGGGAACCACAGAAATTGCCATCATTTCTCTAAATGGTGTCGTTTATCGCGATTCCATTCGTGTGGGTGGTGATCGTTTTGACGAATCTATTGTGGCTTTTGTGCGACGTCGTTACGGGAGTCTTATTGGAGATTCGTCCGCCGAGCGAATTAAGCAGGAAGTCGGCTGTGCCTATGAGTCCAGCGAGCTGCGAGAGATTGACGTACGTGGTCGACACCTCGCCGAGGGTGTGCCTAAAAGCTTTACGTTAAATAGCGATGAAATTCGAGACGCGCTAGCCGATCCATTGCTCTCTATTTTGCGGGCGATTAAGGTTGCGCTAGAGCAATCGCCCCCTGAATTGGCCGCCGATATCGCCGAGTCGGGCATTGTGTTAACCGGTGGTGGAGCACTGCTGCGCGACCTTGATAAGCGTATTATGGATGAGACCGGGTTGCCGGTTATTGTTGCCGAAGAACCTTTGACCTGCGTGGCACGAGGTGGTGGTAAGGCATTGGAGCTGGTAGATCGACATGCTCTAGATTTACTCTCCACCGAGTAAGTTCTCCTTTTTCAACGTTGAGGTGAGGTGAGCGATCAAACCCCTATTTCTTAAAGAAAAGCATGTGGGTTGGCGTGCCACTCTCGCGATCGGGTGCTGCCTGCTACTTCTCTTTTATTTTCGTGATCACCCCGCCCTTGAAGCCCCGCGGCAATTTACACTAGACACGGCGGCGATTGCTTATCGCGTGGCCGCAGCCCCCAAGTCAGCCTTTATTGGGCTGGGCGATTTTTTCCAGTCTCACAGTACCCTGCGATCCGAGAAAGAGCGCCTTGAGCAAGAAAATTTGGTGCTCAAAGGGCAAACCCAAAAGCTTGCCGCGGTTCTGGCAGAGAATGGACGTTATCGCGCGTTGTTGCGCTCTGCCGAGACCCTCGAGCGCGAGGTTATGGTTGCAGAAATTATCGCTATGACCGCAGCGCGATCCCGTCATGAATTGGTTATCGATAAAGGCACTGCTGACGCGGTTCATGTAGGGCAGCCATTGTTAGGCGCTGATGGCTTAATGGGTCAGGTGGTACGCGTTGGGCAGTACAGCAGTCATGCGCTGCTGATTACTGATGCCACTCATGCTGTGCCCGTTCAGGTGCTGCGCAGTGGCGTCCGAGGTCTCGCGGAGGGAACCGGAGAGCTAAATCGATTAGTGGTTAGACACATTGCAGCAACCACAGATATTGAAGAAGGGGATATTTTGGTAACGTCGGGTTTAGGCGGACTGTTTCCCGCGGGATATCCAGTGGCCACTGTAAAGACCATTGTTAAACAGCCTGGTTCCTCGTTTTCCCAGGTAATGGCTGTGCCTATTGCGAGTCTCGACCGAGGACGCCATGTTATGTTGGCGATCGAGCTTGCGCCCAGTGGCAGTCAATAGTTGTGTTTGCAGAAAGAGGCTCTTGGGTAATTTTCGCCTCGATCTTTGTGGCGCTTTTTATCGTTGCCATACCCGTCCCGGTGTCTTGGCGTGGCTTCGTTCCCGATTGGTCCCTTTTGGTATTGTTTTATTGGGTCTTGGCATTACCCGGTCGGGTGGGGGTACTTCTAGCCTGTGTGGTGGGTGTTCTAACCGATTTGTTAGACGGGTCACCCGTCGGTGCGACAGCTGTAGGCTCAGTATTAGCAGTGCTTGTCATTCTCGTCAGTTATCAACGCATTCGCCAATTTGATGGATTGAAACAGAGCCTTGTCATGGGGCTTTTAATTTCTTTGGTACATCTGATTGAACAGCGATTGGAAACGTTTCTAGGGTGGCAGCATGTCGGTACAGACTTTCTCCTACCGGCCGCAACCTCCTTATTATTTTGGGTGCCAGTTCGTAATTGCCTCAGATCTTTAAGACGGTATTACGAGGTTCAGTGATGCAAATCGTGCTTGCCTCGGGTAGCCCTAGACGCCAGTCATTGCTAGAACTTTTGCGGCCTGAATTCACCTGCATAACACCCGACGTTGACGAGAGTCGAAACGAGGGTGAGACCCCAAGAAATTATGTATCACGTTTGGCCATCATGAAAGCCTCCGCAGTCGATGCGCAGGGTGCACTTGTTCTTGGGGCTGATACCACGGTGACCATTAACAATAATGTCCTGGGAAAGCCTGAAGACTATGAAGACGCAACGCACATGTTGTCGCTGCTCTCGGGACAATCCCATCAGGTAATGACGGGAGTGGCGGCGCGCTGCGGTGACGCCATTGAGAGTTTTGTGGTGACCACCACCGTCACTTTCGTACAGCTATCAAAGCGGGATATTGCGAGTTATCTCGATACTGCCGAACCTTGGGACAAAGCGGGGGCTTATGCGATTCAGGGGCGAGGCGGTGTTTTCGTTCAACAGATACAAGGTAGCTACTCGTCCGTGGTGGGCCTGCCTCTCGCTGAAACCAAAGCTTTAATCGATAAATTTTGTGGTGCACAGCGGTGAAGCAGCATGTCGATTGAGAGAATGTACCAAGTTCTCGGTCGCACACTTTGGCGGGCTATGCTCGTGCTGGTGGTCTGTTTGGCGGTGTATGTTGCGGGTGCTCGAGCGCTGTTAAGTGCCTTACCCATGTATCAGCAGAATGTTGCTGACTGGCTGGCACAGCAGACAGGGCTCAACTATCAAATCGCTAATATTCAAGGTGATGTCGAAAAATTTCAGCCCAGTATTCAGGTAACCGGGTTGCATATTGTGCTCCCCAGTGGCCTGCCCATCGCTTTTGAATCGGCAGCGCTGACTGTTGACCCCTGGGCTTCATTGCTAGCCCGACAAATTCGTCTAGACACACTTCGTTTAAACGGTTTGGCGGTAGACCTACCCGTAGACGCCTTATCGATCAATGGGGGTAACGGTAGTGCGGCGCGTTTAGCCGCTGGGCTGCTGGTAGCGTTTCGTAAAGTAACCATTGAACAAACCGAGATTTGGCTGGTGGGCGCAGAAGGCAGTCGTGAGCGACTGGACTTAACTCTGGACCTACATCGAGCGGGAAGTAAACGCCAACTCGCGGTGGAGCTAACCGGCCCGGACAGTTCGTATCTTAGTATTTCAGGTTCGAGCGTTGGTGATATCTTGCAGTTAGATCGCTTTGCGGGAGAGCTGTATGGGCATTTAAACCTTCCCAATGCTAAATGGCTGTCCACGCTGCTGGGTTACAGTTTTAACGCGAACGGAAACTTTGATTTTTGGTATCAAAGCAATTCTCTGGAACCTAATATCGAGGTGTCACTCGATCTCTCCGACTTAATTTGGACGCATCAAGACGGTCGTATTTCCAAGCTCGATAACTTGGCGTTCGACGCGGGTGGCAACCTTCAACCTGCAGGTTGGACTGGTCGACTGCAGTCATTTGCTATGAGCGCGGCTGACACCGGGTTTACGCTGGATCGATTTCAAATTGAAAGCCGCGGCGACTCTCTGCAATTCAAGACTCAAGCAATGGACGTCGGTGACCTCGCAGCCGCTGTGGTAGCCAGTGGGCTATTGCCCAGCAAGGTCTCCACGATTTTTTCAGAGCTGCGGCCTTCCGGATCTGTGCTGGCGCTCGAGGCGGAACTCGCGAATTGGCGCCAGCCTCTGTCAGATTGGTCGATCATGGCGCAGGTTCATGATATTTCGGTACAAGCGCGAAAAAAAGCGCCTGGGTTACTGGGCCTGGACGGAACAGTCCTCGCCAGTCAGATGGGTGCCAAGGCCTGGATAGACACCCGCAACTTTACTTTAGATTTACCCACGGTTTATCGGAAGCCGATCGAGTTTACACAGGTTTTGGGCCAACTATCGGCGAGCTGGGATGCGAATACGCTGTATCTTCACCAGGGTATTTTTGAGGGTGAGCACGAGGAGCATCATGCTAGCGCGCTTTTTGGTATGGCCATCCCTTTGGTGCCCAACGCGGCGCAGGGGCCACCCTTAGCCATGTATTTAGATGTCGGTGTTCCTGACGCATCGGTGGATGTACGTCAAAACTATATTCCCTATCGAATTCCCGATGTGCTTGAGGAGTGGCTGGAGAGCAGTATTTTAGGGGGAGGCCTGTCAGAAACGAGCTTTTCATGGCGTGGCGGTTTTAAAGGCTTTGGTTCCGGGCTCCAGAGTCTGCAAATAGGAACCGTGATATCTGATGGCAGTATCAAATTTCAGACTGATTGGCCAAGGATTGACGACTTTGAAGGCGCATTACTGGTAGATACCGATCGCGTTAGTGTCTGGGGGCGCCAGGGCAGTATTAGTGATGCAATTGTCGAGGGGGTCTCGGTTGAAGTCGATGCTGCCAGAACCGCCGGTGAACTGTTGGCCTCTGGTCAGTTTCGAGGGGAAGGTACGGCAGCGTTGAATTTGTTGCGGCACAGTCCTATTTATAACGCCACCTCCGCGCTGCTCGACGATTTAGAGTTGGAAGGATTTGTCACAGGTGACCTAGAGCTGGCAATGGATATTCGACCACCTGCTGCGCCACCTCAGGTGGCGGTCTCGACTGAGCTCTCGAAGGCCAAGGTCAGGTCACGTCTACTGGCATTAACGCTGGAAGACGTTGAAGGCGGGCTAGATTTCAATTCAGAAACGGGCTTTAGTGGGCGCAATCTGCAATCCACCTTGTTTGGACAGCCTGTTGTCGCGGCTATCGGTGTGGGCCGCTCGGGGCTTGATGACGCCGACATACTCGACGCCAAATTTGTTGCCGAAGTCTCTGGGTCCGATTTGTTACTGTGGAGCCAGAATCTAGCGGCGTATTCTCAAGTGGGCGAAGACCCCCCGCAGCTCCTGTCAGGTAAGGCTCAGGTGACCGTCGATGTAGCTGTTGGTACTGGAGCGCAGTTCAACATTAGCAGCACTTTAGAAGGTATGACGGTGGCTTTACCTGAGCCGCTGGCTAAAAGCGCTGTGGAGGCGGCGCCCTTGAATATTGTGCTACGGCCCAGCGCTCCTGTTCCCTTACAGGCCTTTTGGTTTGAGCGCGGTCAAGCGCAACTGTTCCAAGACGAGGCCGGTATCCCGGGTCTTGCCCTCGACCTGACACCCAGGCCTTATCCCGTCCTGCTGCCCGACAATGCTATACCTGCAGGTATTGATATCTTTGGTCAGATGGCGCACGTTGAGCTCGACCCATGGCTTGCTGTCTTACGTCAGGTGACCTTTACCAACGATCGTGTTTCGCCACAGTGGCCCTTGCGCATAAACACCTTGAAAATTGACGAGGTTGTCGTGGGTACAATTGCCGTTGAGGACGTGACGCTTGATGTCACGCCATACGCGACGTGGCACCAGTTGGGCATTAACACTGCGTGGCTTGATGCAGAACTGACGATTCCAAATGACGATCAAAATATTGCCCTAATTATCAATCAGTTGGACTACGATCAGTTGAGTGGTTTAAGCACGGTCGCCACTGATTTATATCCCCTTGAAAATGAAGTTAGGGCACGTCGTCCACCAGAGTTGCCTGTTGCGCTAGATGTCACCGTAGCTAACCTCACCTTTAAAGAGCAGGCCTTGGGGGCGGCCAAGTTTCGTCTCAGCAGCGCCGCTGATGCTTTAGTCATTGAGGACATACAGGGCCAGCTTGCAGGTATGAAACTGTTGGAGGGAAGCGGTTTAACCTGGTCGGAAAGCGACCAAGGCCGGTGGATTACCGATCTAAGCGTTCGGGCAGAAGTGTTCGACCTTCAACGAACGTTTACAGACCTATCACTGGAGCCCCTGGTAACCACGCGATCAGGGGTTATTCAGACGGATTTGGCCTGGCCAGGCGGACCCACGGACTTAGACCTACTGGCGTTAAGTGGGTCTGCACAAGTCGAGCTAAAAGAAGGTTCCTTCTTGCCGGTGTCATCGGGAGCGACAGGGGCTGTGCGCCTGTTCAGTTTATTGAACTTAGCCGGCCTTTTCGGACGTGCCGATGTGACCCGAATTTTTGACCCCGGGGTGGCCTTTCGCTCTGCTGCGGGACAATTCGAGTTTAGCCCGGGTAACGTCCAAATCCCTGAGTTCAATATTGTTGGCACTGGCGGCGGGTTCAACTTTAGCAGCGACATTGACCTTGTCACTGAGATGATCGACGGTGAATTAGTGGTGACTTTACCGCTGGTGGAGAATATCCCCTGGGTCGCAGCTTTGGTGGGTGGTATTCCTGTAGCCGCCGGCGCATATTTGGTCAGCAAGGTTTTTGAAGATCAGTTCTTAAGTCTGAGTAGTGGCGTTTATGCTGTGAAAGGTAATCTGAGTGCACCAGAGGTGAAATTTATTCGCATTTTTGATGCAGGATCTGATGTTGATCTGGAGGGCCAGACCTCCGAACCCCCCGAGTAAAATCCTCAAAAATCCGTTTCTGCAGATTCCTGAAGCTCGCGAAGATACTTAAATAGTTTCCTCGCCTGTTCCTTTGCACGGGGGCCGCTGACATCGCTCTGTCGCACCAGCTGACGAAGTTGTTGACGATCGGCGTGGGGAAAGGCCGCTAGGGTTGCCGGTAAGGCCGCGTCTCCCTGAGTGATCAAGGCATCTCTGAGTTGTTCCAGTTGGTGTAGTTGTGCCCGCTCCGCTTGGTGAGCACCATCGAGTTTGGCCAGTGCTGTTTCTATTGGTTCGGGGTCGATGACTCGCATGAGCTTACCAATGTATTGCAATTGGCGGCGTAGCCCACCGCGCTGAGTTATTTTTCGGGCTTGAAGCACTGCCTCTTGAAGGCGGGCATCCTCGATCGGAATCTGTTCAAGTTGGCTGGGCGTTAGGTTGACCAAGCGCGTTCCCAGAACTTGCAGCGCCGTCATGGCCCGTTTCTTCGAGCTTTTACTCGGTGGCGCCTCGTCGGGATTCCAGTCGCTGTCTTCAAGATCTGTTTTAACCATAAAAAATTGCTGCCAACCCGAGAAAGGATAAAAAGCCCACCACGTCAGTGACGGTGGTGAGAACGACACCCCCTGCTAATGCAGGATCTATCCCCAGTCGCTTTAATGTCAGGGGTATAACGGCACCTGCTAAGCCAGCGGTCATTAAATTAATCATCATTGCTGCTGCAATAACTAAACCCAGTGTCCAGTCATCAAACCAGACCGAGGCCGCGGCGGCGACAACAATGGCCCAAAGTATACCGTTAGCCATTCCAACCAACGCTTCTCTTGCCACCAGCCAACGTTGATTACGAGTATTTAACTGCCCCATCGCAAGGCCTCGAATCAAGACCGTGAGGGTTTGCGTTCCTGCAACGCCGCCCATTGACGCCACGATCGGCATGAGCACCGCGAGAGCGACGACTTTTTCGATAGTGTCCTGAAATAGGTTGATTACGGAAGATGCAATGAATGCCGTGATGAGGTTAATGCCCAGCCAGACAGCGCGGCGCGGCGCGGTTTGCATCACAGTGGCAAAGGTATCTTCATCTTCGCCAATTCCTCCCAGAGAGGTTAGGGAGTGGTCAGCCTCTTCTCGAATCACGTCGACAACGTCATCAATGGTAATTCGGCCCAGTAGCCGGTTTTGTTCGTCGACAACCGGGGCTGATATCCAGTCATTTCGTTCAAATAGTCTGGCCACTTCAGCAGCCGGTAGCTGTGCAGGAATTGCGTCGCGGTTCGTGAGCATCATTTCTCTTACCGATTGGCTGGGATCGGTAACCAGAAGAATACGTATGGGGAGAATGCCAACAAAGTGATCCTCCCGATTCACCACCATAATACTGTCGGTATTTTGCGGTATTTCTGCGTGTCGCCGGAGGTAGCGCATAACAACGTCGAGAGTTAGGTCAGCCCGGATCGAAATGGTGTCAGTGCTCATCAGGCCACCCGCAACATCATCTGGAAATGCGAGTACTGTGGCCAGTCGGGTCCGATCAGCCTCGTCCATGATCCCAAGGACTTGCTCGGTTATGGAGTCGGGTAGATCATGAAGGATGTCGGCAACATCATCGTCATCGAGCTGACCCACGATCAAAGCGAGGGCCTTGGGCTCCATTTCTACGAGGAATTGATTGCGTAAATCTTCGGGCAGCTCGTTGAGAACGTCGGCTTCTTGCTCGGGCTCTAAAAGGCTCCAGATAACCTGTCGGATTCTGGGCGGGTAAGAGGTGATCAAATAGGCCACGTCGCCCGGGGACAAGTCACCGACAATACCTGCAACGTCGCCGAGGGTTCCCGCGTCGAGAGCGCGATCAAGCTGCGCGAGCTGTTTTTCTGTTGTAACCGAAGAATTCACGGCCAGCCCTCCGTTCCCAGCGACAGATTATCGGTGACTATTTAGCGCGGTGCACCTAAAGAGAGGGTGAATATGCCCTTAGCTAGAAAGTTGGCTTACTCGGATTCGCCAAAGCGATCGCCGATCAAAGCTAAGATCGCAGCGTGAGCAGCGGCTTCATCGTGACCTTCAATTTTGAGGTGCAGTGTCGTGTGCTGCCCTGCGGCCAAAAGCATGACAGACATAATACTTTTTGCGTCAACAATTTGGTCGTCTTTGCGCAATGTAATTTGACTGCTGAAGCGTGCTGCACAGTCAATGAGTTTTGCTGCGGCTCTGGCATGCAGCCCCAAGCGATTAATAATGGTTACCGAATCTTCAATCATGCGGTCACCATAGTAGACAGTTCGCGATGACGCAGCTGAACTCGCGAATGCGCTTGCTGCAAAGTGCGAAAGAGGGTTTCGGCAATATAGACCGAGCGATGTTGGCCACCCGTGCAGCCAATTGCAATTGTCATATAGGTGCGCTGGGATTCTGCATAGGCTGGCAACCAGCGCAGCAGCAGGTTTGTGATGTCGCCAACGAATTCTTGAGTCTGGGGGTGGCTCTCAAGGAACTGTGCCACCGCGAGGTCTTGGCCCGTTAGGGGACGCAAATGACTTTCCCAGTGTGGGTTGGGTAGCAATCTGGCATCAAAAACCAGGTCAGCATCGGAAGGCACGCCACGTTTAAAGCCAAAGGACTCTACCAGCAGTGACACCCCCTGCTTGCTCTCGGAGCCCAGCCGCGCTGAGATCATGGCGCGTAGATCGTAAAGGGTCAGGTCACTGGTGTCGATGACCAGGTCCGCGTCCTGAGATAGACCCATCAATAGATCGTGTTCCTGCGCTATTGCTTCCGGCAGGGAGTGCTTGTCATTGCTCAGAGGGTGCCTTCGGCGAGTCTCGCTAAATCGCTTGGTCAGTACCGCGGGCTTGGCATCGAGAAACAAGATTTGACTATTGATAGACTCGGGAAGTGCAGCGATGACCGTAGTGATTTGACGTAAATCGTCAGCGCTATTGCGGACGTCTATGCATACGGCAATACCTCGGAATGAGCGATACTGCTCTCGCTCAAGCTGTAAGGTTAGGGTAGGGAGTAGGGCGGCCGGGAGGTTGTCTACACAGTAGAATCCGAGGTCCTCGAGCTGGTGTAACGCGGTACTTTTCCCCGAGCCCGATCTGCCGCTAATAATGACGAGTTCCAAGGTTAGGCAGCCTTTGCGGTAACGGCAGACTGCAGCAGGCCCGCAGCACTCGAGGCTTTTCTGAGCGCTTCGCAATATGCCGCATCCGAGAATCGGCCCGCCACTTCCGCCAATAGGTCTAGGTGCTCCTGCGCTGCCTCAGGTGGGACCAGCAGAACAAACAGCAAATCGACGGCCCCACCGTCAGGGGCGTCGTAGTCAATGGGCGAAGCCAAAGTGATTAAACAGCCTAGCGGTTTGTCTAAACCCTCAACGCGACAGTGGGGCACTGCCACACCGGTGCCCAGGGCAGTGGATCCTAACCGTTCACGTTCTAACAAGCCCGCATAGACCTGCCCCACTTCTAGGGACTCCTCAACCTCAGCAATGTGCTGGGCTGCGAGCTCTAGCACCCGCTTTTTGCTGATGGCATGAAGCCGACAGACCACGCGCTGCTGGTTTAATAAACTGTCTAGAGAACCCATCTCTTAACGGCCTCGCTGTTTTTCCTTGTGCTTAATGATCTGCCGATCAAGTTTGTCGGCAAGCGCGTCAATGGCGGAGTACATATCTTCATGTTCTGCTGAGGCAAAAAGGTCTGCCCCTGCGACGTGCAAATTTGCTTCGGCTTTATGACTCGCTTTTTCGACCACTAGAGTCACCTCAACATTGGTGATGTGGTCTATGTGCCTTTGAAGTTTCTCAAATTTAGCCCCAACGTGGTCGCGTAGACCATCGGTTACCTCTATGTGATGCCCGCTTACGATTAATTGCATAGCTTTTGCTCCTTACTAACGACCACTTCAATACTAAAGTAATCGACGCCGCTCATTAGAGGGCGAGATGTTGAGTTGTTCCCGATACTTAGCCACAGTTCTTCTGGCAACTATGACGCCTTGCTCTTCTAACAGCACACAAAGCTTGTTGTCACTCAAGGGTTTCTTCGCATCCTCTGCTTGCACCAGTTTTTTAATCAAAGCCTTGATGGCTGTGGAGGAGCGCTCACCGCCCTCTGTTGTGGCAACGTGGCTGGAGAAGAAAAATTTCAGTTCGTAAATTCCCCGCGGGGTATGCATGTACTTTCGCGTAGTCGCTCGGGAAACGGTTGATTCGTGCATGTTAATTTGCTCAGCAATATCAGCCAAAATTAGCGGCTTCATCGCTTCTTCGCCCAGCTCTAGAAACTCCCTTTGATGCGCAACAATTTTACTGGCCACCTTCAGTAAAGTCTCGTTTCTGTTGTGTAGGCTTGTCATAAAAAACTTAGCTTCTTGCAGGTTTTCTCTAACAAAGGTTTTATCGCTCGCGGATCCGGATTGACCCACGAGCTCAGAATAGAGGGCGTTTATGCGCAGTTTCGGGGCTATATCAGGATTGAGTTCAACACGCCAGTGGCCCTCTTTACGCATAACAAAGACGTCAGGAATAATGTATTCCGTGGTGCTTTCACCCACTGATGTTCCCGGCGTGGGGTCGAGTGAGCGTATGAGGTTTAGAGCGCCAACAACATCTTCCGGGGTTGTCCGAAGTCGTCGCGACAGCTGTCGAGGGTCGGCGG
>QXYP01000118.1:2667-16512 GCA_009886815.1 Halieaceae bacterium | reverse complement strand
ATCGACGAATGGGAGAAGTGAAATGCGCATAGGCGGGGTAATGCAATCCAAAGTGGCCCTTGTTCTCTGCTTGATAGACCGCCTGGCTCAGTGAGCGCAACAGCATCGTTTGAATGACCGATGCGTCGTCCCGGTCGACCGCAGTGGCCAGTAAGCGCTGGTAATCTTCGGGAGTGGGCTTCTCTCCACCACCCAGATCGAGCCCTAACTCCCCTAAAAACGCGCGGACATTAGCGAGCCTCTCGGTACTAGGCCCTTCGTGTACACGAAACAAAACGGGCAAGCTCGCCGCCTCCAAAAACTCAGCCGTTGCGACATTGGCTGCGAGCATGCACTCCTCAATTAGCTTATGGGCGTCATTACGATGTACAGGAACGATCGCCTCAATTTTACGCTCAGCGTTAAACTCGATACGCGTTTCAACCGTTTCAAAATCAATCGCGCCGCGCAGCTCTCGCGCACCTCGAAGGCACCCGTAAAGGGCATGTAAGTGCATGAGGTCGGGGTAACGCTCGGGCGCTACGGAGTCAGCGAATCCGTTTTCCAGTACCTGCCCCACTTCGGTGTAGGTCAATCTGGCATGAGAATGAATCACCGCCTCATAAAAGGTACTGCCTACCACCTCGCCTTTTGCACTAATGGCCATTTCACAAACCATGGCCAGCCGATCCACCTTGGGTTTGAGCGAGCAAAGCCCGTTGGAGAGCACCTCTGGAAACATGGGAACCACACGCTCAGGAAAATACACCGAATTGCCGCGCTCAATAGCCTCGAGATCAAGCGCGGAATCCTTCGCCACGTAATGAGACACATCGGCAATCGCAACCCATAAGCGGAAGCCGCTGCCCTCTGGCTGGCAGTACACCGCATCGTCAAAATCTCTCGCGTCCTCGCCATCGATGGTGACAAAGGGTTTCGTGCGCAGATCTATACGACCTCGCTTGTCATTATCCTCTGGCTCCTCCCCCAAGGACGCCGCCTCGTCTAACACCGCGTCGGGCCACTGCCAAGGAATCTGATGCGCGCGGATGGCGATATCAATTTCAAGCCCGGGGTCAAGATGGTCGCCCAAAATCTCTTCAACAGAACCCTTGGCGCCCAAAACCTGTGTGGGATAGTCGGTAATGCGCACTGATACCATTTGACCAGGCACCGCACCTTGCTTTTGATCAGGTGGAATTAAAATATGCTGACTGACTCGGGTGTTATAGGGCATCAGAAAACCAATACCGCTCTCTTCCATGTATCGACCCGGCAATACGGAAACCGCGCGCTCTAAAACCTCAACAACTTTCCCCTCGCGACGCCCCTTGGCATCAGCACCCACAGTCGCTACGAGCGTGCGATCGCCATCAAAGACCTTTTGCATTTCTCGACTGCTGAGATACAGATCGTCGCCACCTTCAACAGGCGTGGCAAACCCATAGCCATCACGGTGCCCAATCACACGACAGGTCTGCAGCTCCAGGCGCTCTGTTAGGCCAATGCGCCCCCGTCGATCGAGATGCAGCTGTCCATCACGTCGCATCGCCATCACGCGGCGGCGCAGTGCTTCAAGATCTTGGTCACTCGATAATTTGAGTTTGCTGGCCAAACCCGACAACTGAAAGAGTTCTCCCGACTCATCCAATACCCTAAGGATGACCTCTCGACTGGCAATCGGGTTTTCGTAGCGACTTGCCTCTGTGGCCGCATTGGGGTCTTCAGGCTTTCGTGTTTTTTTGGAAGGGTTAGATTTCTTCAAGGTGAGTCAGGCTCTCCTGTCTGCGAATTAACCACCCTTTCTGGGATGGCGAGGACCCCATAAAATACACGGCCCATAAGTGGCCTTAGGTTACCAGCTCACTGGCCACAAAGCGCCACACTATTGGCACAATTTGGGCACTCAAACACAGCGAGTCCGTGGGTCTTTTCCAAGCCCTACACCTCGGTTTGGACCGTGCGACGAGCGAATTGTCAGGGCGTTGGGGCAGCCTTGTCAGTTACCGGGAGCACGCTTAGGACGGCGTAAGGGGTATGACTCAGCTCATACCTCAACACTAGAACCCACCATCACAAAAAACTACCGGGCTGCAGCGCCAAGCAAACGGCTAACCAGCGTACGCCAGTGCGTTAAAACTAAAAGTACAAAAGCCTAAAATTCTGCGTTTTTCACACCAATAACCCTGCAACAAAGCCGTCACTCCAGAACATTTGTCGCGATTGGATAAATAATTGCTGCCTAATTAAAGCAAAAAGAAACGGCTTTGTAGCAGAATAGGCCCACACCGTTTCGACAACCGCCAAAAGGAAATTCCATGAAAAAATTGATTGCAGCCACCTTCACTGTACTGTCTCTTACCGCCATGCAAGCCATGGCTGGCAGCCCTGTACACATGTGGAAATGCCAGATTAACGACGACATGACTGAAGAAACCTTAGTTGAGTACTCCCAAGATTGGCAAAAGGCCGCAGCAAAAGTTGATGGTGGCAAGAAGATGAAAAGCCAGATTTACTTTCCCGTTGCAGCAGGAGCAGACGGCACGGGTACTGACCTCATATTTATATCGTCTTGGCCCGACTTTGCTGCCTACGGTAAGTTCTGGGACGCTTACCCCGAATCTGATGCCGCAGGCATGGAAGGTGGCGCTATGAGCTGTCACGGTAGCTCACTTTGGGAAGCCATGAACTAAGCGACTTTCATACGCTGTTTTTAAAGCCGCCCACGGGCGGCTTTTTTGTGGTGAACTCTACAGCCGACTAGGTTCACAAAGTCAGTCAAGATTCGATCTGTAAAGGAGTAGCCGCATGTCGTTAGTTTGGAGTTGTAATGAATGGGATCCACTGGAGGAAGTGATCATTGGCACCGCTGCCGGTGCGCGATTTCCCCATGCTGATGCCAGTACCCAACTGGCAGAATATCCCGGACGGCCTCTCGATACGATTCCACAAGGACCTTTCCCAGCACAAATCCTAGAGGAAGCCGAAGAAGATCTTGCGACTTTTGCGTCAGTCCTTGAACAGGCCAATGTCACCGTTCGCAGGCCAAGCCCCTGGAATCACGATAGTGTTTTTAGCACCGTACACTGGTCCACGCCCGGTTATTACAACTACTGCCCCCGGGACATTCTCCTCACCGTAGGCGATCAAATTCTGGAAACTCCCAACGTCATTCGCGGCCGGAGCCAGGAGACCTTTAGCTATCGAGAATTGCTCTTGGAGTATATGGCTTCGGGATCACGCTGGTTCAGTGCCCCAAGGCCCATGCTGAAAGATGAATTGTTTGCACCCGACGCTGAGAATCTCACGCCATTGGACCTTGAGCCTGCTTTTGACGCTGCTAATGTTTTGCGCTTTGGGCGAGACCTGCTGTATCTGGTAAGTGCTACAGGAAACGAGATGGGCGGACACTGGTTGCAATCCATTTTAGGGGATCAATACCGCGTACACTTTATGAAAGACGTTTATTTTGGCAGCCATATTGACTCCACACTCGTTGCTCTGCGACCGGGTTTGGTGCTGGCAAACCCAGAGCGGCTATCCGACGAAACACTCCCAGACTTCCTGAAAGAGTGGGAGGTGATTTATAGCCCTCCCATGGAAAATCAAGGGCGTCATAGTGCTGACTACCTGCATAAAGCCATTGGTAGTGAGTGGATCGACATGAATCTATTTAGTATTGATCCCGACACGGTGGTCGTCGACAGTGATCAGCACCAGTTAATTGCCCTACTTGAGAGCAAAGGCATGAACGTTGAGCCTGTGAAACTTCGTCACTCACGTATGCTAGGAGGCGGCTTTCACTGCGTCACCCTCGACGTACGACGCCGCGGCACCCTGGAGGGTTACTTTCAGGGATCACCCGGCTAGAGCGACTCTATTATTATGCTCACAACCGCCGCGACCCTACTGGGCACGCTGGGCCTGTCATCATTAGCATGGTGGCGGTACCGGCGAGTACTTGAGAGCGTAAAGCCCAGCCCCAGTACAGACCTGTACTGCCTTACAGATGAACCTGCAGGCGACTTGTGGGTTCGGGCAGAACATCAACAGGGCGTGAAATGGTTACATGAAATTTTTGAGCGCAGTGCAGCACGTTACCCAAGCTTTACGGCCCTTCAGGTACCGGCGACCGGCGAGCAAATAACTTACCAAGCACTTAACCACAGAGCAGAGCAAATTGCGGCTGCCATTGCGCCCTACGTAACCGGGCCCGACCAGGTCGTTGCGGTATCGATGGAGCAAAACTGCGCCGATATTGTAGCCACACACTTGGGAATTCTTAAGGCTGGCGCTACCCAGCTGTTTTTAGATCCCGCCTCACCGTCCGCACTGCAGGAACAGATGATGCAAGATGCCGACCCAGTCCTCCTGGTCGGCAATAGTGATTACCTAAAGCAGGGTCAGCTTCCCAGTTTGAACATTAGTCTGCTGCTAAAAGATGCCGCAACTAGACGAACGAACCCTTCATGGCTTGATGATCCTGGTGAACGCTTGGCCGCGCTGTTTTACACCAGCGGGACAACCGGCCGGCCCAAAGGTGTGGAGTGCTATCACAAGGGCTACATTAATCTGGCCCGCAGTTACGCGTATTTTTTTGATTTTGCAGCGGGCGTTGACGCCACCTCTCTCACTTCTTCGCTGGGCTACGACGGGAGCATTTCTGAGCTCTACAGTGCCTGGGTATCAGGGGCGGCCGTGGTACTGCTCACGAAAGACGAGGTGCGCTCGGGCCCCGACCTCGTCCCTATCTTGCGTGAACAGGAAGTCACCGCACTTTTTTGCCCTCCCGTATTGTTAGCGACGCTTAGCGATGCCCCCGAACATGAGCTGCCTTACCCAATCTGTCGCTATATTATTCCGGCAGGAGAAGCCTTTCCTGCCAACTTGGTGGAACCTTGGTCCCGAGCTCGACGCCAAATTATCAACACCTACGGGCCAACCGAAGCCAGTACCGATACCAGCCGTCAGCTGTTAACTCCGGGCAAGCCTGTCACCATAGGCTCGCCGTTTCCGGGGGTCGACTACATTATTGTGGAGCCCGGCACAGAGCAGGCCTTATCCTGGGGCGAAGCGGGAGAGCTTTGCATTGGCGGTTGCCACCTTGCCAAAGGCTATCGCAATCAACCGCAGGCCACAGCAGAACGCTTTATTGAGCACCCAAATTTTGGTCGCCTCTACCGTACTGGCGATCGCTGTCGTATAGCCCCCGACACGGGTCAAGTTGAATTTTTGGGACGACTCGATGCCCAATTTAAAGTTCGCGGACACCGTGTGGAGGCACAGGGCATAGAATCATTTCTTCAAGACTTTATTGAGGAAATTGACACGGCTGTCGTCGACTACCGCAATGATGAGCTCATTGCGTTCATCATTGCACCCGCACAACTGCCTTCCAACTCAAAAAGTCATTTACCCATGCCGGCACCGGAAAATTGGGTACGGTCTATACAGATAAAGCTGGGACAGCAATTCCCAGACCACGCCGTGCCCTCGCGATTTTTCTTGGTCTCTGAATTTGTGCTTAAGCCGCTGTCTGGAAAAATCGACCGTCAGCAGCTACCCGTCTTACCTCGCTATGAAGGACCCGTAACCACTGCGGGGACACCCCATCAAAATGATGCCGAGATTGAGAGCACCCAGAACGAAGGCGTGTTGAATATTTGCCGTGAAATACTAGGCTCCACACTGGGCTGGGACGATGATTTTGTCAGTTGGGGGGCGCACTCGATTGCCATGGCAAAGCTTACGCAGGCTTTACGGCAAGCGGGCTTTCAAGTCTCTGTTCGCGATTTACTGACCGAATTTCGCTCAGCCAGGCTTGCTGCTCAGCTGCCCCACAGCCCAGTGATGGAGCCAGATGAGGCCCAAGTAATAACTCCGAACTCTACCGCAGCAACGTTGACAGATTCGACACATGGAGCACTGCATCCCTGGCATTTCACACTGCTGCAAGCCGTCGGCATTGTATTGCTGCGCCTACCAACCGTGATGGGTTTGGTTGTTTTATTGGCCTGGGGCGACCCTCAGGTGACTTTCCTCAATGGGGATACCGCCAGCCTCATCGTCTACACCCTACTGGCCTTTATTTTTTACCTGGGCGTTCCTTTCCTGAATTTAGCTTGGGTCAAGGTCTTACGAGGACTGCTCAAGTCACCCATTGCTAGCGGAAAGAGTTACCCAAAATGGAGCCGTGCGCACCTACACGTTTGGTGGTTAGACAGCCAGCAGCGCTCGGTTTTGCAGCCCATGGGTCGATGGCTGCGAGCACCTGGGATCTATGCCTGGTTGTTGCGAGCACTAGGGGCGAATATTGGCAAGCGAACCCATATTTCTCAAAGCGCTGAATTTCTGGGGCCCTTGAACATGCTTACGTTCAAAGACGATGTTGTTGTGCAAAGTGGCGCCCAAATAAGCAGCCAGCGCTGGCAAGGTGACCAACTGATCGTTGGTAAGGTAAGCGTGGGCAAAGGCACTAAAGTGGGGCAGCGTGCTTTACTGGGTCCCGGCGTGACCTTGGGTCAGTATTGTTGGCTGACGCCCCTCAGTGCAACTCGGCAAGAGGCGATAATCGGTGATTATCAAATGATCGACGGAGTCAATGTTGATCCCGTGGGCAGCTGCATGCGACTGAAACGACAGCACGACCTAATACCTACAGCCCAAAGCCGAACCGCTTCCGAGCTTCGTGGCATTACTGTGCAACTTGCCATTGAATGCCTGCTTTTTGTGCTCCCCGCTGCCCTGATTTTAAGCGGCATTTCAAACTGGCTGTTAGGGAGTTACGACACCGCAACGAACAACAATAGTGCCGCGCTACTGCAACTTCTCACCGATTTTTTCCTAAGCGCCGTACTCGCGGCCTGGTTAACACTGGTAGTGACATCAGTTCTGACTTGCCTGTTCTTGAGATTAACGGCCTATCGGCCAGGTATATTATCGGGGTCCAGCGTCGCCGCCGTGTTTCTGCGGTATCGACAAGAAAAAATGAATCAAATACAGCGGCTGTGGACATGGACGCTAACCGGTCAATATTTGCGACGTCTGGCCGGAGTGAACTACGGCAAAACAGGGGCCAGCGAGTGCGACGTCATGATCAATTTAGTACCCGAAATGCTCACCAGCCAGCCAAATATATTTATGGCCAACGGGTGCCGCACTGGCATGCTCGATGATGAGGGTGAATGGCTTCATCTACGCCCCCTGAATTTTGGCAACAATACCTTTTTGGGCAATAACAGCGTGTCTGAGGCGGGTGCCTTGCCTGACCAGCTCCTACTGGGTGTCAGCACCCCTGTAGGCGATCATCAATTTCGCCGTTCTCCAGCAGTGCCAATACCTTCCATGTCAGTACTGGCAGGAAATCCAGTGATTGAATTTGCCCAGCCTGAAGGTCAGGCGAGGGGCACTGACGCTCCAACCTGGGCACTGTTCATGCTGCGTATTTTATTTGGCGATCTCATGGGCATTGCGCTGATTCCCGCGATGCCCATATTGGTTCTCGGGTTGATGCTACTGGTCGCAAGCACCTTCAATTTACCGTCTTTTTTTGAAACCCTGACTGCCGTTATGGGCACTACCGTATGCTTACAGATTATGGCTTTAACGACCAAACGGTGTCTTGTTCCCAAAGGCTGGGGAGAAAATCATCAAACGCCCTTTTGGTCGCTGCGACACTTTACCTACTTTCTGGCTCAGGACTGTTTTTTCAAATGGTCCGGACCCGCCCTTCGTCACCTAGGGGGCTCGGTATTGGCCAATCCTTTCTTGAGGGCCTTTGGCTGTCGCATTGGCAGTAACACGTTAATTCACGAGCCCCTGCAGGCCTTTGACTGGCATGCCGTCGATATTGGCGACAACTGTGTCATACAGGGCCAGCTGCAACTGCACAGCTTTGAGCATAGACTTCTGTCAGTAAAACAAACTGTCATCAAGTCAAGAAGTGCCATTAATTTTGGCGCCACGGTGATGGGAGGCGCCGTGCTAGAACCCGAAACCACCGTTGAGGGTCTGGGACTGGTAATGAAAGGTATGGCGTTGACCACCGGGGTTCATGCCGGTAGCCCAGTCAACTTGGAGCGCTCACTGTGAGCGAGTTCAACGGTGATCTCGCTACAGCTTTTAAGCAACTCGGCTGCAGAGGCACCCTGGAGGCCGGCCGCTTTACTGTCGACATTTGCCTATGGCGCTATGTTGATGATGTCTCCTTTCAGCGAGATTGTCAGGCCGCGTTAACCACCCCAGAGCGTCAACGGGCGCAGGAACTCCATGCCCCCGGCGCGCGCAGCGCTTTTGTGCAGCGACGAGCTTATTTAGGATGGCTTCTTGGCACAGATTCTGGCGCCATATTCGCGCCCACCAAGCCGACTTCAAGCCAGGATCACCTTACAAATGATCGTGCCATTAGCGTCAGCTCAACGAGAACGCACGCCATCTTTGCAGTCAGCCCCGGCATTAAAAAAATTGGCCTTGATGTGGAAATAGCCAACGAAAAACACAATATTCTCGCCTTAGCGGACGCCCTTTTTTCTGCCGCAGAGACAACGGCGCTGAAGCAAGCAGACCCCGGAACCGCAACCGACCTGTTTTACCGAATATGGCGGCTCAAAGAGGCGGCACTAAAGTATCGAAATTGCGGTCTTGCCGAGGGGCTCAATGACACGCTCTTCATACCCGACCCCCAAGGTGGCCTATCTGTCTGTCAGAATCCCAAAGGCAGTCGAGGGGTCTCAACAGCATCGGCATTTTTTGAGGGCCGCTTTAAGGGCCTAGACCTTGCCCTGGCATTGCCCGCAATGCCGGGGGACGCAGGTCTGTGGCAAGTCGCCAAAGCCACTCCACAGGTCCAACCAAGAAGTAGTTAAACCAAACTTTTGCCAACAGCATTTGCACCACAAAAATGGCAACCGCTAGGCCGGTAACAGCCGCTGGCCCCAGCCAATAGGCCCAGCCCAAACCATAACCGTAAAAAAGGGTGGTGAAGATCAGCGTTTGACTAAGGTACGTTGTCAGACTCATTCGCCCAACCGTCTCAAGGGCGCGCACTAGCCACCATTCGCTACAGCGCGTTGCAAAACTGTGCATCAGACAAAACCACGCGGCGGTCAGGAGCAGGGTGCCAAACAGAAAGACAAGATCTCCCATAAGCTGCGTCCCGCCACCAGAGGCGGTATCACCGAAAACGCGATAACCCAATGCCTGAGTCATCCATCCCTCGATTGCCATAGCACTCAGACCTAGCAAGAACATCCAACAGCCTGCCTTAAATATCCTCTCCGGCCTTTGAGTAAACCGCTGCAAGCCACCCTCTCGAGCGAAGCAGAAGCCCAATAAAAACAGCGCAAATACCGCCCATCCAGAATCGGGCCATTGGTAGTCTTGCCAGGGAATTTCAGGCAGGTAGCTTGCATGCTCAGCAATGATCTCATCGAGAGATCCTGTGCTATAAAGACCGTCCTCCCGATCTTCTTCCAACCACTGTCTGGCCTCGGCAACAGTGCTTGCCGAATCGCTAAAGCCACGCTCTGGCATCGAGTAATGAGCAAACGGGAAAATCAGCAGCAGTGCGGTGGCAATCACGACCAAAACCCGAGTTGAGCATTTGTGCATTAGCAACAACAACACGCCAAACTCGGCATAGAGCATTAAGATGTCACCCTCAAACAGCAAAGCATGGCAGCAGCCAAAAAGCAGCAGAGCTCCATAGCGCCGCAGCAGGCGCCAGGGCTGCAGCGCTAATCGAGTCTGCAGCCAAAAAGAAATGCCAAAAAGCAGGCTGAAAAGGCCCCAAAATTTTGATTCAAAAAAGACGTGTTTTATCTGCCAAAAAGCGCGATTGAAGGGTTCGTCCCAAGCCATTGAGTCAGCACCAAAGCTATAGAGGTTAACCAACAGCACCCCAAAAAGTGCAAAGCCCCGCAGGGCATCAACTTCTCGATAGCGCAGAGGGGCGTTCAAAATAGAACGTCCCACTCCTTATCGACGAGGCGAATCGGCGTGCCTAAACCGGCCTCAATTGCTCGATCGTAAACCACCTTTGCTACAGCGAGATCTTCAATAGCAAGACCAAAAGGGTTAAAGAAAATTCGCTCATCAGCGTGCTCGCGCCCCAACTTTTTACCCGTGATGATCTCGCCAAACTCGGCGTGAATAGACTCCCGATCAACCAAACCGGCACGATGCATTCGCGCCAAAACACGATCCGAATGTACACATTGCTCCCAATCGTCGACGACTATTTTGTCCGCCAGCGAGACCGTATCGAACACGGGATCCATGAGGGAGACATTGAGAAATAGTGCGCCTAATTTAAAGCAGGCAGGGGTAGCCCAAGGGTCATAGGCCGTTGTAGCCGTTAGGGCGATGTCGGCGGGCGCAAGCGCCGCTTCAAAACTTGATACGGCGGTCGCCGCAAAGCCCAGATTCTGCAAATGTTCGCAACAGGCCTCGGCGCGTGCTTTTGACAGGTCGTAGACACGGATGTCGCGCAAATCAGGAAACCACTGGCCTATGGCCCAAACCGATAGCGCCCCTATTCTCCCTGCACCTACCAAGCCCAAGACTGTGGAATCCGATCTAGCCAGGTAGCGGGCGGCCAGCGCCTGCACTACAGCGGTTCGCATCGCGCTGATCAGGCCGCCCTCCATAATCGCCAAAGGCAGGCGCGTATCCGGGTCGTTTAACACAATCACCGCATTGGCTCTGGGCAGGCCTCGTGCAGGATTTTGATGGGCGCTTGCTATCCACTTTAGCCCTTCAATATCAAAACTTCCGCCGAGATGACCCGCAAGGCCAATAATACGATCGGCCACATGAGGACATTCCGGGCGTTTTAAAAAGCTACTGGGGGGTGCAGTAAACTGACCCGCCTCGTGAGCAACAAAGCAGTCTTCTAGAGCCTTACCCACAACCTCGATATCGGCCGCACCACATTCCTGTAAGTCAGCCTGAGTAAGAAGGCGTGTTTCTTCATTCATTAAGACTCGTCTTCCACATTGAAAATCTCAGGAACGTTAATACCCCGTGCGGCAAGCCAATCAGGGTCGAACTGTGTTTCAGTGTATCGACTACCGTGATCAGGTAACAAGGCGACCAGATTGTCGTCTGGGCCGTAATGTGCCGCCGCGATATCGCGCATGACCTGCACAGCCGCACCGCCCGACCCTCCGACCAAGATACCCTCACACCGCGCCAATTCGATAGCTGCGCGAATACTGTCTTCGGCATTGACGTAAACAACATGATCAATAAACGCGTGAAAGTCAGCTGGCCCGTAATTGGCCGGCGCAATACTGGTACCCATGCCATTGAGATGTCTTGGTCCGGCACCACCATTACCCGGAAGTGCCAGCGAGCCCGCCTCGTCGACCAGCCAAATGTCAGTTTGGGGGGAGTGCTCTTTAAAGTAGCGCGCAATGCCCATCGAACTGCCACCGGTACCAGCCACCATAACAATGGCGCGCACTTGCCCGTCCAGCGCATGATAAATCTCGGGACCCGTCGACGTGCTATGGGACATTACTGCCGCGGGACTGTCGTATTGATCGAGGTAAACCGCATCGGGATATTCTGCAAGAACCGAATCGAGTTTGTTCAACCGTGTCAGATGATAGCCCCCGGTTTCATCACGCTGGTAGACTTTGATGACTTCAGCACCCAAAACATGCAAACAATTTTCGGTCGCAGGGTTAATTTTGGCATCAACCAAACACATGAGGTGATAGCCCTTTACGGCACAGACCATTGCCATACCAACCCCCATGTTGCCAGAGGTGCATACGACAATGCGGGCGCCCGGCGATAAATTGTGCTCGCTCTCTGCCCACTCGATCATACCTTTTGCGGCCCGATCCTTCATGCTACCGCCCGGGTTCGTACACTCTAGCTTGGCGTACAAATGCGGCAAAGTGTTGCTGCCAAATGCTGCTAGCGACACCATAGGGGTATCGCCGATAGCATCAAGCACGGTCGAACAGATGCCATTCATAATGGAGGCGGCCTATCTATTTACACGAATGCCACATTAAAACGGGAGCCTGCACTTCGCACGTTCAAATAGGGGCGGAATGCGCAGAGAGGGCGCCCATCCGCCATGGGTCGAATAACTGCCTAGATTGACAACCGCAGCGACCCAGCTTAGTCTCCTCGCCCTCGGAATTCCGAGTTCCCCCTGTGCCCAGGTGGTGAAATTGGTAGACACGCTAGCTTCAGGTGCTAGTGCTCGCAAGGGCGTGGAGGTTCAAGTCCTCTTCTGGGCACCACATTTAGATCGCCTTGTGCTTCAAGCACCTGCCCATACGAAAATTGCAGCGCCCACAGCTTCCTTCCCAACCAGCACCAAGCCAGTGCCGGACAAACGCACGCCAGATGGCCTGTTTTATGCGGTAAATGCTGCATAAAGCATCAATCCCGTACAGTAGGGTTGATCAACTTTGGCGGCATCAGCACATACCCTGACGGATATAGACAAGGGTTCAATACCCACTAAAGCGTTAACTGTGCTCGCTACGTTTGCAGCGTCCTGCAACCGACTGAAGACGAGGAGTTACCCTTGAGTAAGATTAGCTACATGACCAGCCGTAAAACCGCACCCGACGACGTGCGCTTGGAGGGCTACAACCTCTTGGAGCGCTTGGACTACATGACCGCCATCGCTATTTCACAGCTGGACGTGATCGACCAAGCTTTGCCCTACGGCGATAATACCGAGAAGACCTGGCAGCACGTTAAGCGCGCGAGGCTGGAAGCACTCAACAGCTACGTCCAATATTTAGAGTCAGCCAAGGTCAAAATCAACCAAGCGGGCTGGATAAAATTTAACGATGAGCTTTGCATTGGGCCCTGGCGACCGAGCCGCCGAACTATCGGTACCATTGTTGAGGGCATTCATCCAGGATTTGCTGGAAACTTGGAGCAGCTTGTCCAGAAGCCCACATTGCTAGATAAGTACAACTACGCTCTAGACTACATCAGGCTTTTAGATAAGCAGACCGAAACGCTACACCAGGGGGCGAGCGGCGAAGACGGGGAGATGTTTGAGAGTAATGTGGTAGTCACTATCGATAGTTGCCTATCTTTTATCAAAGCGGCGATCGAGCGTTTAGAGTCGATAGCGTTTGGCGCAACCGACAACGAATTGATCACATTCCTCGTGTTTCTTAATCCACTGTCCGAGCTCCTTGTCCACACCCACGACGTTCGCAGCATGAACGAAGTCAATCGCAATATCGGCATCACAATGGGCTGGTTTGAGCATCACAACATCACATCAGTGCGTCATTGATGAGCCAAATGAATATCGGGTAACTTCATTTTTCTTGGTATCTTGGAGGAGGTTTCACTGTGAGCTCGCCTTTCGACGAAAACGGCTGGAACGTGCAACGCCTGTTCTAACGCTAAATCCACAGACCCAATACCAAGGACACCGCCACCCATGAAATACGGATTACTGTTGATACTCATCCCCTCATTACTCCTAGGGTGTGATCAGAATAAAACTACCGTCATCACCAATAGTCCGCCCGTTACGCCAGAACAGTCGCAGGAAAATCAAGATAAGACCCTCATAGAATACCTGTGGTTATCAACCGGGCCAGATTTTACGGAAGCCCGTTTGACCGAATTAGCGGCAACATGGAATGATCTTATTGATGCCGGTGCTTACGAGGTGATTACGGCCAATATTCTGAGACCTCAATTTGAATCTGAAAATTTCGATTTGGTCTGGGTATTATTGTGGTCATCTGAAGTGGCGCGCGATAAGGCTTGGACCCACTGGAATCAACATCAGTCTGAGGATTGGCAGCAACAGGTTGACGGTGTTTTGACATTTGAGCCAAGCAACAGTTTTTTATATGAACCTCTATG